>JBJONT010000393.1:0-3674 GCA_046051705.1 Planctomycetota bacterium
AGTACGACAGCGACCAGCAGCGTATAGGGATCGACGTGATCCAAAGGGATCGGCGTCTGCGGATACAACGCATCGAGTCGCTGATGAACTATCGCCGCTCTCTCTTGCCTATTCATCGCCTATTTATTGCCTATTCATCGCTTCGAATCCAAAAAGGTACTAGTCAACTCGCTCTTTCGAGAGCCTACTGCGGGTCGGACATCAGGTAGTTGAACAAGTCCGCGCGTTCTTCGTCGGTGAGGGGATCGAGAAGTCCTTCGGGCATGAGCGAGAGCTCGGAAAGCTTCTGACTCTCGATATCAATCGTCGGCAGCACAATCCGCGACTGTGCTGTCTGAAGGGTAACTTCGCGGTCGTTTTGCGAAACGGCGACGCCGGTCAAGATTTGACCGTCGGTAGTTCGAAACATCGTCACGCGGTAGTTCGCTGCTACGACGCTGCTTGGAGCAAGAATGTTCTCCAACCAGTAGCGCAAGTTCGATCTTTGGGCACCGGTTAGCTCTGGGCCGATCTCGCCTCCGACCCCAAAGAGCTTGTGACAATTCCCACATTTTTGAACCCAAAGTGCCCTTCCACGATCGCGATTCCCAGCCGCAATTGTCTCTGCTGTGAAAACTTTCAATGCGTTTTCAATAACGCGCTGTTTGTCTTCGGTGATCCCTAGGTTGGGGTTGAACTTTCTGGCTCTTTCTAGAAGTTTCCAATCGCCGAGCATGACGAATTGTCGCCAAGTGTTCGCATCGATGGCTTCTTTGTTGACGCTACCTTTCTCGATTGCTTCAAGGAGTGTGTTCATCGTCTCTGGCCGCGAACTAAGAGCGGCGAGGATCCCTTGTTTGGCTGGCTGTGATGCTGCTGCATAACGCTCGATCAACGCTTGTGCGCGCGACGGATCAATAGTTCTTCGCAATGCATACCCTGCTGCATTGCCAAGTTCACCATCTTGAAGGTACTCCCACAATTTCTCTCGCGCCTTATCGTTATCGATCCCACCAATGGCCTCCAACGCAGTCTTGCGTTCGGCTAAGGTCGCGGTCTTGTCGTCGGAAATCGTAGTCAAGTTCTCCAGTGGAGTCGTTGCGTCGAACAATGCGCCGAGCAAAGTCGACATTCGCTGTATCGCCGGATCGGAATTTTTCGACCCAAGCTTCATCAGTTCGTCCCAGTGAGGAACCTTGGTTCCCTGGCTGCGACCTTGGTAAGCTCCCCAGACACCTCGAATTGCTGTTGCATGCAAGTCTGGTTTGTCGCGTTGGATAATGTCTGCAAAGTAAAAGCTTAACGCTTCTGTCGCTATCGCCGCATCGATCTCATTCGCGGCAATCATCGTAGAGAGTCGCCGAACGATGAGCTCTCGAAGTTTGCTTAAGGGTGTCTTGAGAAGCAACTCCGAGGCGCTGCGTGGCGATTGCGCGACAAAGTTTTTCATGCCGTACCAGAGTACCAAGTTGTAGGTTAAGTCATCTGCAAGCTCTTCGCGCGAAAGCAGCTTTGTAAGCATCGGTTCGAATTCCTTGTTGAAGTGAGGAAGTAGCGATGCGAGTGTTAAGCTGTAGTGCAGATGCTCCGAAGGTTTTCCGTGGGCGAAGAGCGCGTCGAGCATCTCCGCTTCTGATTCGACGACCCATGGTTCAGGCTCATCGACAATGCCAACATTGCCTATGTTGTTAAAAGCTGCTCCGCCGACAGGGACGGTCGATGTTTTGGTTCGATTTGGGAAGCTATCCACAAGCGTTTTCGCTGCATTGGCATGGACTGCCTCATGCGAGTCGGAACGCAGAACTTGAAGCAAGTGCTCAATCTTCAGCAACCCTGCAGCATTCAGCGCCCAGATGCTCCGTAGCTGTTTGACCACGGCAAACGAGTCATCCGATGTAGAGGACGCCTTCGAGCTTTTTGTTGCGAGCGCGAGTAAAGATTCAGGTTCCGAAAGAGTGATCGTGCGCGTTCGAAGCAGCTTGAGCAACTGTTGGGTGTACCAAACATTGCGATGGGAAATGATCTCTATGACTTCTTTCCCAGAGATCTGTCCCGACCCTGTTTTCACTTGATCGAACAAGTTTGTTACAAGCTTTTGTTCTTTAGAGAAAGAGGACTGATCTTTGTTGTCGTAACTAAGTCGGTAGATTCGGCCGCTCGTGCGGTGCACACCATCGTCGTCATGGCACTCCCCGATATCCGACCAATCGATGATCACTACGCTCCCATCGGGAGCTTGTGCAAGATCGAGTCCGCGAAACCATAGATCTTGCCAGAATGCCATGTCCTTTCCGTGTTTCGCAGTAAAACCAGCCCCTTTCTTCTCGATGCGATCGCGATTGATGCGACGTCCATGAAGGTTGATTGCGAACGCATCACCTCGATACTCCTGCGGCCATTGATCAGCTTGGTAAATCATCAAACCGCTGTGTGCATGTCCACCTCCGGCTTCGTCTGTTCCGCTGCTCGGCGGGCCCTTTCGCGTCTCCCGCCAATCTTCTTTCGTCGCGTCCCAGTGCACATGGTCCGCGATCTGTGGAAGCAGTTCATAAGCGAATGGATCGGAATCCTCCCCGTACATACGTTGCAAGTGCGCGTTGGGGATCGCGTGCCACAAATGCCCGATCACGGTATTGATAAAGAATAAGTTTCCGTGTGCGTCCCAATCCATACCCCATGGGTTTGTGGTCCCTTCGCACACCATCTCCACCCTGCCAGTTGTCGGATGGTATCTCCATATTCCACATGTGAGCATCGTTGGCGTGGGAGCGGCTGGTTGCGGTTGCACGGCATTGAAAATCAAATTCGGGTTCGGTGCGAGAGCTTGCGGCGCGATCACTTGGCTTTGCCCCAAGATTCCATGCCGACCATAAAGCCATCCATCTGGCCCAAATCGCAAGCCGTTCGCAAAGTTGTGCCGTATCTCAGCATTGAAGCCTTGAAGTGCAATCACTGGTGGACCGTCGGCAACATCATCAAGATTTGCATCGCTGTAGAAGTAAAGATTCGGTGGCGCCAACGCCCAAATCCCATAGGTCTTGCCGTTCGATCCAACTTCGATGCTGGTAAGCCCCTTAATTCCCGTCGCAAAAATCTTGGTAGTGTCGAATACTCCATCTTGATTCTTATCTTCTAGCAACACGATGCGATCGGAAAGATCCTTGTCGACTCGTTTGCTCGACTCGGCATACGTGTAGTTCTCCGCTATCCATAGTTTGCCACGAGCATCCCAAGCCATCGCAATGGGTTGCTGAACGTCCGGCTCGCTCGCAGCGACTTGCATCCGAAAACCTTCGGGTAACCGCGTCGTCTTTACGACTTCCGCCGGTGTCATCTTCGGAACCGTTTCTTCTTGGCTGTTGTATATCGCTACCTCGCCACCCTGCTTGCCTTCTGATGGTTTCTGTTCGGCTTGCTGAGCCCGGGTTTCCACCAACCACCCCGCCATTGCAAAGGACCACATGAGAATGGTGCTTGCAAACCAACTAAGGTTCAGGGAAAAGGAATGCGCTGTGGGATTGCGGCGAAGGATCAGGTTTCGATCGGTGTACATAGGTGCATCGGTAGAATGGAGAGATTCGTTGTAGGGCAAACGCATCATACTCGATGAGCGACCTAGTCGCATATCGCCCTGCCAAGTGACTTTGAGTTTGTGCGGCTTCATGGTAATCTAAACGAACGGGCGATGAGTCGGA
>JBJONT010000394.1:0-4751 GCA_046051705.1 Planctomycetota bacterium
GGTCCACGATGCTCGGGGACGGATCCAACCAATCGATACGGATCTGGCAGGGGAATCCGCAGTACTCGGCCCGCACGACCGCTTCGGCGATTCCGTATTGCAGCAAATCAACCGCCGCCTCTTGCATCGCGACCGATTCATTCATCCGCTCGATCGTTTCGAACTGCGAATCGGACAGCACGGGTTTGCCGACCGACTCGGCCCACTCAGCCCATGCTTTGGTGGCAGGCCCAAATGGCAGACCGGTTTTCTTATTGATGGGACCGCCGACAGCGAAGTCTTCGCGGAATCGCTCCAGGCCTTCGAGGATTAGGACATGCGCGGCACGTCCGACCAAATAGGCCGGCGATTCTTCTTGGGTGCGTGGTTGGTACTTCTTGCGATAGTAGAGCTGAGGGCATTTTCGAAAGTCGGCCAACTGATGGCTCGAAAGATAGTGCTTCGCTTTCGCGTGGTATTCGTCGGCTGACTCGTGGATCAGAAACGACATGGATGGGGACTGATGCATGGCAAACTCCTGCGTTGTTAAACGTGGAAGCGTTGTGCCTCCATATAGTTATTACCCGCGAGAGTCCGAAGTTCGCAGTTGCCCTTCAAAAGTCGTGTGTGTGGAATGAGCGACTAATGTGTGCAAAATGTGTCGAAAATGTGTGGATGACCTAGTAATGTGACTCACCTGTGACACAGATGTGTCACAGGTGAGTCACAGGTGACTTTGTAAACACATTTCACAGCCTAGATACATGACCTAGTAAACCGCGAAGAATGGTCCCGTCCTCATGACACCAACCATTCATCGAAAGGCACAGGCATGTACCGAAACCAGTACGACTCAGTCATCGACAAATCGAAACTCGCTTGGATCAACTCGCGAGCCAGGCGGATGGGCTTCCGTCGCCAAGACCTCGACGACGTTCAGCAACAAGTATCGATCGCACTATTGCAATTCAACTTTGACGAGGCTCGATCCAACGGCGCCTCGGAGCGAACAGCCATCACGGCAGTGATTGATCGCCAGCTTCGCAAGATCCGACGATCGCGAGCTCGGCATGCCGATCGCCTCAGCGGTAGCGAAAGCTTGCCATCTGACATCACAGACTTGGCTGCTCACCAGAACGTGCAGCAGGTCCGTCGCTCCAGTGATCTGGGAATCGCAATCGAGCGACTTAGCCCCGCTGCTCAGCGGATTTGCAAGTGCCTTGCCGAGGGTCAAACGATCAACGAGATCGCCAACGCAATGCAGGTTAGTTGGCACACTGTCCACAGCCATGTCGCCAAGATTCGCGAATGTTTTGTGGACTTGGGCCTTGATGAATTGGTGCTGGAAGCGTGATGCCGCGAAAGCTTCAGAAGCTTGCGAAAACCAGCCAATAACCGCTGGACTTTCATCGGTAAGTGAGCCTCCTGTGTGCATCGGGCATCAGGTGGCTCACGAACCCCAAACGATTACAAACACTTGGGTTTCAAAGAGAAGGAAGATGACCAATGGATAGTCAGGAAATGTTCACGCCGCTGTCGGTCAACGGCAAGACAGCAGCGAGGATGCTTGGGGTTTCCGAACGGATGTTTTGGGAACTGCGCAACCGCGGAGAAATCCCCCACATCAAGCTCGGACGACTCACACGGTTTGCGGTCGAGGACCTGAAACGGTTCCTCGAACTCAAGCGTTACGAGACCGAAGAAGACGAATCCACTGGGATCGATGAGCCACCCGATGAGGAATAAACCAGAACCATCACACGGGAGAAAACGACATGGCATCGATCACCAAATCGAAAACCGGAGCGAAGCGAGCGCTCTTTTACGATGAAACCAAGACTCGCCGCACCGTTTACCTGGGCAAGGTTTCAGACAAAGAAGCCGACACGATTCGGCGACGTATCGAGAGCATCTTGAGCTCGAAGATTCTCGGGAGCCCCATGCCACAAGACGATGCTACTTGGCTCAACAAGTCACCCGCACTGCGAGAGAAGCTGGTCGCAGTCGGACTGATCGAACCAGAGCCGATCCCGGAGAAACTTGTAATCCCTACGCTCGAAGCGTTTCTCGATGGTTACATCGAGCGGCAGGGGAATAGTCGCAAACCAGCCACGGTTGCGGTATGGAAGCAGGTGGTGGCGAACCTTAAAGAGTTCATGCCCGAGGGGATCCGGATCAACCAGATCACCGCAGGCCATGCCAAAGAGTTTCACGAGAAGCTCAAAGCTAGGGGGATGGCCACGACCACGATCCACAAACGGATCCAATTCGCTCGCCAATTCATGCACGATGCGGTCGACTGGAAGATCATCGACGAGAACCCGTTCTGCAAGGTAAAGACGCAGAAGAGTTCGGTGAAGGTCAACGAGTTTGTGCCCCGCGAAGTGGTCGACAAGCTGATGAAGAAGGCCAACCCTGTTTGGCAGGTGATCTTGGGCCTGAGTCGCTACGGTGGGCTTCGGACACCTTCGGAAACGCTGTCGCTTCGCTGGGACGACATCGATTGGGAAATGAACCGGATGAGTATCCCCGAGCCGAAAGTCGAGCACCACGAAGGTCGCGGGATTCGGAGTTGTCCGATCTTCCCCGAGCTGCGACCGATCTTGGACGAGGCCTTCGAGATCTTCGGAGACAAGAGCGAATACGTGGTCGCCGCACCGCAGTACCGAGCGGCAGCCAACACGGCGATGGGTTGGAAGAACGCAAACCTACGCAGCGAGATGACGCGACTGCTGCGTCGTGCCGGCGTCTCGGGTTGGCCACGATTGTTCCACTCGATGCGTGCCAGCCGGCAGACCGAGCTCCAACGCGAGTTCCCGCTGCATGTGGTTTGCTCTTGGCTTGGCAACTCACCGCGCATCGCGCAACAAAGTTACCTGCTGGTTACAGAGGATGATTTTGAAAGGGCGGCGGGGGCGAAGAAGGTGATGGTGGAAGAGTGAGTGCTAGGTGGTCTGGGGTTCCCGGAAACGGGCAGCCCTAACAGCCTCAATCGTGTTCATTGAATGTCTTTGGACTAACGACGGCGGTAACGGGGCCGCCGCCAAAAACCTATGATTTCAGAACCCGCGTCATCGGCGGCTCCCGTTCACCGCTTTGTTCTGCCACGTCTGCCGTTCAAACCATGAGCCACGCAACGTAGATTCCGAGGGAAACGACAAAAATGGTAATGTAGGTGGCTTGCCGGCCACTAAGTTCCAATTTGCGGCCGCCTTTGGCACCAAAGTGCTCGCGGACGACTCGCTTTCCATAAACCTGCATGAATAAAGTGGATGAGATCGCGATTCCCAGGGTTACGAAATACTTTATCGACCCGGGGCCATTCTTGAAGAATGCATCAAAAATGTGCATTGCCACGGTCAGCAGCCACGAGTACACGCCAATCAGAAGGACGAATATTGCGAACGTCGGCTTACCTGTCTGAACATCGTGTGAGGTAGTGGTCGGCTCATTGTCCGATGAGTTCACTGCCGCAGAAGCCGTTGCGAAGCACCCAAGGAAAAACAAGACGCTGGGAATTCCCATCGGCCAACAGCCCTGGACATTGATGGCGACTCCGGCGAAGAGGATGCCGACCAATAGGCACGCCGAGCTGATGCATCCAGCGAACAGCGGATGTGGAAACAATCGCTTCGTCTGCCGAAGCCAAGGAGGATGTCGACGCGACGACTTCTGTGTACTCACCACACGGTCTCGACTTAGTTGGGGCAGAACGATCAAAATCACCGGGTTGCCGCCGGTGAGTGTCGATTAAAAAACAGCCGGACGGCAACTCCGGTGCATTTTTTTGTTCGTCGTTTTTAGGTATGCAGCATGGGGATGCCAGGGTACATTGACATTGAGATAACGACCGCGTTCGATGCTGAAAAGGGATTGGTGACACGCTCTGTTCGATTCGTCGATGGCTGGGGGCTAAACTCCCTTGTGGTTTCCGAACTTGGCGAACAGAAATGGTGGCATCTAAATCGAGCCATCGTCGCGGACACCATCGAGCTGCCAGACGGGCAGCACAAAGTAGATCGTCAGCACATCGGCCCAGGACAGTTTGACTACAAGTGGATGCCGACCAAAGCGACCGACGACTAAATACGACGAACGGCAACCATCACCGAGTGGCCGCCAAAAAAGTCACCATGTAAAGCGCCGCCGACCGGCCACTTCGGTGCATGGTGGTGTTATCGGACTTCGTGATTATCCCGAAACCGGGCAAGCATTGTATCATATTCGCCGATCGCAAACACAAAGGGACCAAGACCGGGGAACCAATCGACTCGAGTTCCTACATCAGCCTGCCTATGGCTGCAATCCAAACCAAATCTATGCCATGTGACCCATTTCTCGTCAGACGATATGGACACGATGATTACAGAGCAATCGAAATCAAGATCATCTGGACAAATCAAAATTGGACAGTTCTGCGTTTGTCCGATTTCGGGCTTTATTCGGTCCCATGTCAATTGGCGTTCTACGGCGGATTCCATCCAGTTGAGGAGCGACGGGACAAAGCCATCGAAGCTATCGTCCCCGGTATGAGTCGCTATCAGTGCATCTAACGGTGAGTCGTCCACTTCTATAATCAGATGCTCGTTAAGCGCGAACCTAGATCGGCTCAATGTTGCGCGGATCGTGTTCATGAGCACCTATGTCCGATAACGTTTGCGATCACCTCGCCGCGACAAGAGATCTTCCACTTCAAAACGCCTCGTTTCGCGGCTGAGGTGCATCGCTTGGTTCTGTGCTTTGTTTTGTGGGCAAAAAATCAGCTGCCGTGT
>JBJONT010000395.1:0-7606 GCA_046051705.1 Planctomycetota bacterium
TAAATAGGCAAGGATTCGTGTAGTCCAAACTCGGCGGAGAAATAGGCAACTGGTTTACTACCAAGGACCCCGGCATGGGTATGCGCCCAAGTATGGGTATTGGTTAGATATTCTTGCAACCGCCGATAGGCATGATTTATTCGACTATGAAGAACCAATTCGCTTGCGCGATACGACAAGGTTTCCGGTGTGTATTCACGGAGCAACGCAATTGGATTGTGATCGACTTCCCTCCACCGAACCGGATCGATGTCACGAAATAAACGCACGACGTCCGGTTGCCAACTCCACCAAAGGTTACTTGCTATCGCCCAGCATTTCTCATACACGGCAGCGATTCCTTCTTCCCCATGACACAATGCATCGAATGCACCACGTTCCATTGTCAACCTAACCTTTCAACCAGAAATCCAACGCGACCGATTTGCACTTATAGGTTACACTTGATCTATTCCCTACGCATCCTATATCGAACCAGATCCCGGCGAAAACGTGCGACTTATTGACATTCTCTTCGATGCATTACGCAGGAGCAGCCTTCAGCAAGCTACCGAGTTGGAATTCTCTGAAATAGAGCGGTCCCTCGCCGCGCTTCGGAATTGGCTCGAACATTTCTATCCCTCTGGTCATGAACTATGCGACTATCCCGAAGAGGCTTTGCGTGAATTGGCCGATCTCGAAGGTCACCTCGGCAAAACACCGTTATCGCAGTTGCATTTTTATCTTACCGTCGCTTTTGCTTCACTATCGACTGCCTTTGTTTTGACGCAGCGCAGTGCTGCCTTGCGCCGAATCGAATCGTCGAAAAATCAAACTGCCAGTGGAATACTTGAAAGGCACCAGCTTGCCGAACATTGGATCACCGTCGGCATCAGTCATCTGACGACCAGTCGCCAGCATCAAGCCCTACCGGCAGTTAGCGCAAGGTTAACAGTCACGGAATCGCTTGCGCACGACTGTTCACCTAGCTGGATCCTCAACGGTACGATCCCTTGGGTTACTGCCGCGCAGCACTCAGAAGCGATCGTGGTCGGAGCAGCCGATGAGCAGAATCCCGCCTTGCAATATCTGTTCTACGTACCAACCCAAAGCTCTGGTATCGATGCCGGTTCCGGTATGCACTTGCTTGCCCTGAGCGATAGCTGTACGGATGAAGTCAAGCTCTGTGATTTGAGGGTGACCTCCGAGCAAGTACTGCACGGACCGGTAGCGAATGTTCTCGCTGTATCGCAGTCCACGGGGGCCGGTGGATTGCAAACAAGCGCGTTGGCACTCGGACTTGCCGCATGCGCAATCGACTGGATTCATGGTCAAACGCACCAACGTGGTAACTTAAGCCCATTTTACGAAAGCTTGGAGAATCAATGGACGTCGCTTTTCGAGTTACTGAATCAACTTGCAAGCGGTATTGATTGCAAGGTCGACGCGATGACACTTAGAAAAGATTCGAATACGTTGGTCTTGCGAGCCACTCAGTCCGCCCTGGCTATCAGTAAAGGTGCTGGGTTTCTCGCTCACAACTCCATCGCGCGTTGGACGCGAGAAGCGATGTTTTTCCTCGTGTGGAGTTGTCCTCAAGGAGTGGCTGAGGCGCATCTGTGCGAATTCACCCAGTTTGCTCCTATCCCGTAATCAATTTGGTATAGTTCAGCGATCCATTCGCCCTATTTTCAATCCACAAGAAAGGTTTTTAGCGTGATCGGTGAAATTATCTCCGTCGGTGACGAGCTAACTAGCGGCCAACGTCTCGATACCAATAGCCAGTACCTAAGCCAACAACTTGCGGATCTCGGTATCCAGGTTCGACATCATGTTACCGTCGGTGACGTCTTATCAGATAATGTTGCTGCCTTCCAGCTTGCCGCCACTCGTTCTGACGTGGTAATCATCAGTGGAGGTCTTGGGCCTACAGCCGACGATTTAACAAGAGAAGCGATGGCCGAAGCGTTTTCGTTACCGTTGGAGCATCGCGAAGAAGCGATGCAACACATCTTGAAGTTGTTCAAGACGCGAGGGCGCGAGATGCCCGAACGCAATCGCGTACAAGCCTTGTTTCCACAAACGTCGCGAATCATTCCGAATCCACACGGAACCGCGCCAGGAATCGACTTGTCAGTTACACGTCAAGGAAATTCGTGTCGACTTTTCGCATTGCCGGGTGTTCCAGCGGAAATGATCCAAATGCTTGCCGAAACTGTAGTGCCAAGATTGACTGAGGAAATGGGGGTGGGCAAAACACGTTGGTTCTACCACTGCGTAAAACTCTTCGGATTAGGGGAAAGCGATGTTGAAAAGATTATCCCCGATCTGATTGCTAGAGATCGAGTTCCACGCGTTGGCATCACCGTTTCCAAGGCTACGATCACGTTGAGAGTCGCAGCAGAATGCAGCTCGGACGATGAGTTCCGCAAACTCATCACACCAACAATCGAGCAAATCCATAAAGCCTTCGAAGAACACATCTTTGCCGAAGGAGAGCGAGAGCTACAAGATGTCATCCATGAGATCCTTGCGACGAAATCCAAGACGCTCTGTGTAACTGAGATTGGATCAGGATGCTGGATCGGATCGATGCTTGCGGATGATTTCCATTCCTCTAGTAGCACCGGGTTGGTGCATCACGAATGGCTCCCTCGGTTCCTGCCTGTCGGACACGGGAACCATGATGTTGCAGAGATTGAAGAACTCGCTAGGCGTTCGCTAAAAACCCACGGTACCGACTACTCGCTTGTCGCCGGGGTTTATCCAACAAGCTCAAGCCTATTGCAATGCGATGGATTACCGACTGTAAGTTTTCAGATCAGCGTCGCTAGGAAAAATGGCGAAGTCACGACGATTAGCCCAACGATTAGTGGACATCCCGAATTGTTTTACCAACGTCTTGCGAAAACCGCCCTCAATACTCTGCGCAAGGAGATGCTTCGTGGCTAACTGGGTATTCGTAACAAACACGGCCGAGGTTCCAGAGAACGGCGGAAAAGCGTTCCCTGTAATGGATCGCATGATTGCCATTTTTCACGATCAAGGAGCCTATTACGCATTAGATGATTTCTGTCCTCATCAAGGTGCGTCCTTGGCTGCGGGATGGATTCACGAAGGGTGCGTCGCTTGCCCTTGGCACGCGTGGCGTTTTGCTCTCAAGGATGGTACTTGGATGGACAATCCGAAAATAAGAACAGAGCATTACTCATTAGAACTACGAGGCGATGATATCTTCGTTGAAATCCCCTCGGATCCAGTACCGGCGAATTCGGATCCAGCACCGACAGATAACGTCACCTAAACCAAAATGTTGGCAACTCACCTTTCCATTTCCTTCCCGAAATATCAAAGGACACAACCTTGAAATCAATCAGTTTTTCGCGCGGATTACCTTCGCTTGTTTTTCTTTGTTCGAGTTTATTTGTGAACACCACAAGTGTTCGTTCGGAGGACGCGTTACCGCAAGTACGCCCGGATGTTGTGTACGGGCATAAGGACGGGATGGCCTTAACGATGGATGTTTTTGAGCCAAGTACGAATCGCAAGGGGATTGGCTTGTTGTTCATGGTTAGCGGTGGCTGGGTATCGACATGGATGCCGTCTGAGCAAATGGCTGCGTTCTTCAAACCTCTGAGCGATGAAGGTTACACGATCATCGCAGTGCGGCACGGCAGTAGCCCCAAGTACAACATTCCAGAAATTGTGGAAGATGTAAGAAAGGCTTTAGCTCACGTCGATAAACAAGCGGACGCTTGGCAAATCGATCGGACCAAGTTAGGGGTCTTTGGATTCTCTGCAGGTGGACATCTTTCTTTGATGCTTGGCACCACAGCAAACGATAAGCAACCTGGTCCAAAGATCGCCGCAGTGGCAGCGGTTTTTCCACCGACGGATTTAGCACCCTATAAAACGCCTGGGAACCCACTCATGGAACAGTTCCCTGCGCTCAAGTTTGATTCCAAGCGAAATGACGAGTTTTCTCCTCTACGACAAGTGTCCGGTCCAGATGCACCCACCTTGTTGGTTCACGGTGACAAAGATGAGTTGGTTCCAATTTCTCATAGTCAGAATATCAAAGAAGCGTTCTCCAAAGAGTCGGTCCCATGCGAATTAGTCGTCATCGAAGGTGCGGCGCACGGGTTCAATGCAGAAGGCAACCGAGTCATGTTCGCGTCGATGCGAGATTGGTTCAAAGCCCATCTTGTCGGCACCGAAAAGTAAACGCGTAAAAGTAAACACGGTGAAGTAAATTCCGAGGGAATTCAAGCAACTTACTTACCGTGGCAATTCTTACTCCCAACTCAAGCCTTGAAAGCTTGGTTGGGGTCCTTGCCAGTTTTTACTACCAAGCAGCCTACCATCTTTTTCATGGTAGGCTCTTAAACTGAGTAGATCGATATGGTCCCATGATTTTAGTTGAGTCCATTCGCTCTGAGGTTGATCCGACGGGATTCGGAAATCAGAGGGTTTTAGCTTTACCGATTGATTGCCGGTACCATCCAGCTGAACTACGGCAACGAATTCTTGCATTGGGCCTCGGTAGGAGCGAAAGAAATTCTCGGTTAAGACAATGATCAATTGGTTGGTGCTTTCTGTCGTGACATCAATTCTTAATTGTTTATCTTTATCGCCTCGCCACTTTGGATCGTTAATTTTACGGGTGGAGTATTCCCAATGATGTGGGTTGTCCGCAGAGAGCAGATACCAGTCCTGCCAACCTTGTGAGAAATCATCGATCATATTCGTAACTTGGTCCGACGCGTTCACCTCCAGTTCTCGAAGCTGCGATGGAGTGATTACATGCAGAAGCGAGCTGATAACTACCGATTCTGTGGGAACAGAATATGGCTCTGCGATCGTTCTAGGACTTGGGTAATGAACATTGGCGAAAACAAATAGGGGCTGATCGGTACTCATGATCGGCAGTTGGCTTGTCCATGTCTGTCCCTCACGCACGGAAGTAGCTGTTCGCCAAAAGCGAGCTATTGGGTGAGGGTCCAGTGAATAGAAAACCTGCACACGCTCTACAGGCTGGTTTGAATCGGGCACCACCTCAATTCTTGGAATTCGCTCCGCGCCATCGAATCGAACCGTTGTTCTTGGAGTTGAAGGGAGTTCGAAAGTACCTTTTAAATGTTGATCGATCCATAGAGGCCGAGATACGGCATATTCCGGCATGAAGCGATGATTCATGTGTGGCGTAAAAACATAGCGAACCTCAGTATTGGTAATCAAGTTGCCGGTGCGGAAGGTATCATCCATGATGCCGTGAAAATCATTAGTGGATCCGAGCCACAAAACTGGGCAGGAGATTCGAGATGCATAGGACTCGAAACCAAGCGTAGCGTCGAATAGTGCAACATCGCCGTTTGGAAGTTGCTTTTGTTGTTCGGGAAGCAGCGACCAAGGTTGATGACGAAAACCGGAGCCTCCTACCGAAGGGGCGGCAACACGCACGCGTTCGTCGGTACCGGCTATGTAGATGGTCAGGTTTCCACCCATGGAGTGCCCGTAAACCCCAAGCTTAGTGCTATCTACTTCGGGTTGCTGTTCGAGGAAGGTCAAGCCTCGTCGACCACAAAGAGTCAACAGATACCAATTGTTATTGCGGGGGGATTCCATCGGGTCGAGATACCGCTCCCCTGGTAGAAGATTGAAGTAACCTGGGACGTTATTCTGAGTTGGATCGACAGCACCCCATTGCGTGTTTGGATCGTTTCCTTGGGATTCCTCCATTTCTCTGCCCCCCCAATTGATCGACAGACATGCGTATCCCCTCTTCGCGTAAAATCCGACTTCATGCAGGAAAGCTCGTTGCCCACCACCATGCAGATGAAGCAAACCGGGTAGATTTTTTACATGCTTTGGAAACGCATAGAACCCCGCGATCCGAGCCGCTTGTTGTTTAAAGACGCCGACATGAAAAGTGACATACCGATAGATGATTTCGTCCTTTTCCCACTCGCGCACTATCAATGTTTCGAGTGGTTCACGCCTGGGATCGAAATCAGCAAAGAGTTGCTCAACGGTTTTCGGAGTCGCGTCTTGGGCGGATAGCGATCCGTATGCTGTCATCCATACAAGAAATACCAAACCAACGAGGCGCCAATGCGAACTTGGTAATGCATCGACTGACGGTGTAGGGAATAACCTTGGTTGAATGTGCATGCTATCCAAGAGCATCGAGGACGGTCGTTAGTTGTCCACTTAGCACCGAACAATTCGCGGGTCGTCCGTCAGGATTCTTGCTCAATAGGGTCGAGATCAGGTCAGAGAGACTGCTTGGGATCCCCTCGACGAGTTCGCTAGGTGGTTTGGGCTCTTCTTTGGTCAGCGCATTGAGGGTGCTGATGAGTCCCTCTCGTTCGAAAGGTCGTTTGCCGGTGGTAAGTTCATACAGAACGCAACCGAGGCTGAAAAAATCGGATCGGAAGTCCATGCTTTCGCCCAACGCTTGCTCAGGGGACATGTACGATGGAGTTCCCAAACATGATCCAGACCGCGTCAAACGCATTTCCTCTTCGATGTTGCGTGCTAAACCAAAGTCGATGATTTTAATACGCAGACTTGGCGATTCGACCCATAGGTTTTCTGGTTTCAGATCGCGGTGAATGATTCCGCAGCGATGGACTTCCGATAATCCAGCGACCGTCTCGATAGCGATTCTGAGAATCTCATGCACCGGTAGGCTTTGAAATCTTTCGCGATGAGCTTGCACGGACATCCCACGCAGGAACTCCATTACCATATACGGTAATCCACCCACTTCTCCAACATCGCGAACTTCGACGACATGCGGACTCTTGATTAGCTTCACTGCTCGCGTTTCCCTTAAGAAACGCTTTCTCGAGTTCTCGTTCTCTGCGATTCGTGGGTGCACGACTTTAATCGCAACGGACTGATCGGTACGGGTATCAATTCCTCGAAACACTGCCCCCATGCCCCCTTCACCATGCTTGGCTATTAAACGGTAAGGGCCGATGCTTGCAAGATCCGAAGGCACGATCGCCGGTTGTAGAAAGTATTCCCAAATCGCGGTTTTCTTAGATGGCTCAAGGACACCTTCTGAACTGATCAAATCGCTCGAAGAAAAATCATATTGTGAGGAGGAACTTTCGATACCAGTTTTTCCACTCTCGAGTTCCAAAGTCACCCCCAGTTCGCCAGAAGCTTTACGATCCAAGGGTTCTTGTAATTCGAGGGTATGGTCGAGAGCTACGGTATTGTTGAGGGATATCTGTTGAGTGTCGTTTCGGCGTTGGACCCTTTTTAATTGAAAGGTACAAAACGGATCCCCTAAGAGCATGCAAGCATCATGCTGAATTTCAATGACTTCGTGAAAATGATCTGCTAGGCCTTTGATGATGCCAATAGCTAACTGACATAGCTTCCTCTCGGAAGAGTAAAGGAGTTGCAGGTCATCAGGGCCAATGCGAATTGCGTCCAAGGGGGGAGGCATCGCACCTGGATTACCAACTCGTACCGCCGAATGGATAAACGTTTCGGTGTTCTCGATGATGTCGAGTGTCTTCCATTCCGGTTTGATCACTCGTTGATAGAGTCGCACCAATTCGGTAGATAGAAATCTCCCAAAAGACTCTAGTACTTGGTCGACCGGGACGCC
>JBJONT010000396.1:0-3888 GCA_046051705.1 Planctomycetota bacterium
TCGATCAATAAACCATATACCGACGAAGTCTCTGATGCCACCAACGCCCCCCAACTTTGGATCAGCGGATCGTCCTGAGGACCTCGGTACGGTAGTGCACGAAGGATCGGAACACCCGGCCAATTCGGCAACGCCTCGGCTGCTGCAACCCATTGCGTCGACTCCTCTCCATGCAATTGAATCGCATCTAAAGGACAACTCCGCAACACCTCAAGGACTTGCTCAGGGGAATAGTCGACAAACACACCGATGAACTGTGGCTTTGCATTATGCAGACCCGTAACCTTCGCTAGCTCATCAAGCATCGACCTGGCTCGCTTCGGTTCAATACATCGTTTACTCTTCGGATAAAAATTTAATCCGATGGCTTCAACCCCCAACTCCAATGCGGCTTGAATGTCGCCAACTCGCGTAAACCCACAAAACTTCGTGCGTGGCAGTTGTAACTTCAAGATGCATCCTCACGTACGTTCATCGCAAGCAACCATTCTTGGTCGCTCTGAGTGCCCTTGCACGATAGCTCCAACACTCCAAGCTCGGTGATACTACTGTGAAATTGCACAGGAACGATTCCCATGCCAGACGTAGCAGCCGTACCAGCCGTTGCAGCAGTGCCAGCACCAGTACCTGTCCCAGCAACTGTGTTATCGCTACTGCTCTCGCCGAGTGTCACCTCAAGGGGCGAAGCTTCCTGCAATTCCTCGCTATCCCAATGCTTGACCAATACCCCAGGTCGATCCTGCTTGCGCACCGTACTGGTAAAAAATCGGAACCTAGCTTTCTGCCCAACCTTCAAACCGATCGGACGACTAGGCACATCGCTCTGCGTTCCTTCTTCCATGCCATGCGCTGCGACACACAAAGCATGCAAGGGTCTAGGTAATCCAGGTATCGCAGGCCCGGAACTCTCGATCCCAATGTAGTAACTGCGAGATAATCCTCCGCGAATTCTCAATCCTCCGTGCTTACGCGCCCAAGCATAATACGTCGCTCCACAGGCAACAGCTTGATCAAGCTCCTCAACACCTCCGAGCACGACCGGTTGCTGTTGATCTTCTCGCCAACTTGCAAGCGTTTGGAGAATCCTTGCGCGAAACGGATCCGCGTTGAAAACCCCACCGTTAAAAAGGATATGGGTGACTCGCATAGGCTCGCCCCCTACGGCGGACTCTTGAGCATGATCTTGCAAAAATGCAGCTATGTGTCGCGTGATTGCGGAATCACTGGCATACTCGAGCCCCAACTCCTGAAACCCGCTTGCTTCCTGATCAAGCGGACGGTCAGTAGCAGCAACCATCGGGAAAAAGCCGTCTACCAACGCTTCGATAACAGCTTGTTTCTCTAATTGCGCTGTTACCGTCCCTCCAATCAATTTGCTGCCACGGCCCAGAACCGTCAAAGGAAAGGATTCCGGAGCATTGGGACCGAGCAACTTCTCCTTAGCCGTCCGACAACTATGCCACAACGAAAGGGACTGCCAAGCATTCAACCGCAACCCTTTTTGTGCGAATAGTTCGCTCGCGACGTGGGCAAGAGCCAAGTCCATGTTGTCACCGCCGACGAGCAAGTGATTACCGACGGCTAAGCGATTAAGGGTCAATTCGCCTTTCTCGGCCTCTACCCGAACGAGCGTCAAATCCGTTGTACCGCCCCCGACATCGCAGACCAAAAGCGTATCGCCTTCGCGCAAAACCTTACGCCAATCTTTATTGTGCGCATGGACCCAATTGTATAAGGCCGCCTGCGGCTCCTCGAGAAAAACAAAACTCTCGGGAAACCCGGCTGCAATAGCCGCTTGCCGCGTCCACTCTCGCGCGGTGGGATCAAAGGAAGCAGGAACCGTCAGGACTACCGATTGCTCATGGAATGGTGCATCGGGAAATCGAAGATTCCAAGTCTCCACCAAATGCCGCAGATAAATCGTACTCGCATCCACCGGAGATACCTTCGATTCAATCGGGGAATCCCAAGGCAGAATTGCTGAACGCCTATCGACATTCGGATTGCACAACCAGCTTTTGGCAGCTACCACCACGCGATCGGGTTGCTCAGCAGATATTCGCCGGGCGTAATCGCCGACGACTCCGTTGCTACCGTCACTGCTACCTGCAAGCCCCGGCACTTCAAAGGCCGCATCGAAGCTGGCAGGGATGAATAAAAAAGAGGGGAGTGATAATCGATTCTCGACCGCCCCGGGAGCGGTCACTTGTGGTATCGGCAACACCCCAATCATCGCTTCCGACTCATCGATGGGAGCAAAAGCCAAAACGTTATTGGTAGTTCCTAAATCGACACCGATACAAAAACTTGCTGTCATAAAAACGGCTTAACGAAATCCCAATTCCAACATCTGTAATGACGCGAGTACGCTTCGGTACCGCATGCATCACACAATGCCAGCACCAGTTCGCTTGGTCTTCAGTATAGTCGTCCCCTGCATGAAAGAGAAGGAACGACAGACACCAGCCGTACCAATCGCCGTGATGGCCTAACTTAAAACAACTCGCGCACCGGCTTGCCGCCGTCGACGATCGGCGTAGGCCGATTTTGAAAATCATTAACCCGCATCTCAGGATCGATCCCTAAGGATTCGTAAATGGTCGCGGCAAGGTCTTCGGGCGAGACCGGTCGCTCGATGGCATAAGCCGCGTCTTTATCAGAACGCCCAATCAATGCTCCACCTTGCACGCCTCCACCAGCGATTAAACAAGGAAAGAGGGTACTCCAGTGATCGCGTCCCCACTGCGCATTTGCCGTCGGCGTTCTGCCCATCTCCCCCAAAGCGATGACCATGGTCTCCTCAAGCATCCCACGCTCTTTCAAATCGATCAGCAAACTGGCACAAGCTTGATCAAAGGTGGGCAATAGATGCTTGCCGACGTCGTCACTGTTGCGATGGGAATCCCAACTGTACCCATCGACACAATCGTATTGCACCGTCACGAAACGAACACCCGACTCTATCAATCTTCTAGCCATCAGAGTCGATTGACCAAACAAATGTCTACCGTACCGGTCGCGAACAGCATCTGACTCGCGCTGAATGTCTAAGGCTTCCCTCGCCTCTTTCGAAGTCGCCAGTGAAAAAGCCCGTTGCCGGAAGACATCAAGATCCTCAGCCCCCTCGCGTGAATTCGACTCCAAGGATGCTTTGGCATTCTTCGCATCTATCCGCTGCAATTGGCGGTTGAGCTGATGAAGCAATGAATGCCGAGATTGCATGCGATCTAGCACCAGTTCATCGCGCTGATCCAGTCCAGATATGCCATATTTCAATTCCGCATCCGTGCAGTCCCGCCAATAAGGATTATCCTCCTTGCTCCGCTTGTCGATGCGAGTCGTCAGCGGATTGTATCTCTGCCCAAGCCAACCGGCATGCTCACCCGGACGCGGATACTGTCCGTCCTCTTGCAACCTACCGAGCGAATTCGGGACCACCATGTACGAGGGCATAGGTCGGTCTAACCCAAGCATCGCTTGATCGACATACTCGACAATCGAGCCCATCGATGGCCAGTCGCGGGGGGTTGGTGCGAAACCACCTCCGATCGGAACGTGCCATCGTTTTCCCGTCTGCAAGTAGTGTGCACCTCCGCTGTGATCGTTAAACGTGTGGCTCATCGTTCGAATCACCGCAAATTGATCCGCTAAATTTGCCAAACGAGGCAGATGCTCACAAATTCGCAAGTCGGGATTCCGAGACGCTATCGGCTTGTACGGCCCCCGAATCTTCTCGGGAGCTTCGGGCTTCATGTCAAAGGTTTCTAATTGACTCGGGCCGCCAAAGAGAAACAACACAATCACCGATTTACATCGCGGTGCAATCTTCGGCGAATTGAGCACCGATCCGGCAGCCTCAAGCCGCATCAAATCCGCCAAACCAATCCC
>JBJONT010000397.1:0-13824 GCA_046051705.1 Planctomycetota bacterium
GACTAGTCTGAGTCTAAAAGCAGCCCAATGAAAAGGCTCACATCCTTTCACCTATTCTTGAACTTGTTTTAATCGGTCTAACCAAGCCGGACTCCTTCGATGAAAATCCAGACCCAATGTCCTGCCTGTAGCACACGATATGCCGTTAAAAACAATTTGCTCGGCAAGAAACTCAAGTGCAAATGCGGTAAGGTTTTTGCCCTTTCACAACCTTTAGCTAACTCAGCCGAGCCTCTAGAAAATGCCGATGTTCCGCAGGAGTTCTGGTACAAGCAGTTCGAAGGGATTCAACCTGACGTACAGACGCCAGTCGCTTCCACAAAGTTTGAGGCGAGGGAGGACGAACCGGAGGCGAATTTTGAAGCGACGCTTTCGATGGATCCCGTCAGCGGCGTAAGCCTTTACATGACACTCTGCGTACTAGCGTTATTAGTACTACTGGCATTGTGGTTGCTCTTGGGATTTTTTGTTTTTGGTGTCAACGCCTTCTCCTTTTTGCTGATCCCAATTCTGGTGATGACCGGCGTTGTGGTGTTCTATCCAAGCCGAGCGATGATGGTCAACCACAGGATCATCAAAATAAACCGTGATGGCATCACTATTGAATGCCACAATAAGTTGCCTTGGCCTTGCTGGGGTCGGCATATTCCTATCGATAAGATCGAATATGCTCAAATAGAGTGCCGTACGATCACAACTTCTCCCCTTCTAGGGAATGCCGAATACTCCCACACAACCTACGGAAGTAAGGGTAGGACGTACAACCACTACTTCGTTTACGATTTGATTTGTAAGCTCACAAACAACATGTTCGAAACCAGGGTTGCAAGTGTAACCGACCGAGAAGTCTCGAAACGCATCCGTCTTCACTTGAAAAGGCTAATGCGAGAAAACGGATTAGAGTTATAACAAGCCCCATCGAATGAAAACGGTGCCGCGCAAGCGGCCCGGTAGTCGCGTGACCCCACGATTACCGACCAGCTTGCGCAGCACCACTAAGAAATCGGTAGCGGAGCCGCGCAAGCGGCCCGGTGTTTCGATTACCCGGTTCACTTCCCTCCGGAAATCGAATCAAATAGCTGCGAGAAAGTTGTGGTACTTGTGTTATTTACATATCTCGTAGAGTTGAAGGTGCTGGGCTTTGGCAGAAGCGTTACGGGCGACAAGGCGATCTCGAGTTAGGCCTTGTAGTGGTTTGTAATACTTCGAGATAACTGGGTCATTCGTCAAGTCGGACTGACTTGTTTGCGAGCTCAAGCCTTCGTCGCGCTAGCAAATCTAACCTGGTACCGAGCGTCGCTGCTTCACGAAGGACCAATAAAAAAGCGACCGGCTTCTCAGCCGGTCGCTTCTCATCTGTTCCCTGCATCGGTGTTGCAGATTCCGAGCTTGGAAGTCAGATGACATAGGCTCGGATGCTTGGAACTGCGCTGCTTACAGGGCGTTGGCAGCATCGGTAAACATGCTCGACAGAGCGCCACCCATGGCGGTCACGGCGATGATCGCAGCGATAGCTACGAGGCCGACAAGTAGACCGTACTCAAGCATGGTTGCTCCACGTTGATCACGAACGAAACGAGCGGCTACTTTGGACAATACGGATACAAACATTTCTGCAACTCCTGCAACGAAATCCTTAACTGACTTGTGCGCTTGCACCCATTGGCGAGCTATTCACTTGTCTTGATGAAACTCAGTAAGAGCGAGTAGCGTGCCGAAACGGTTCTGTATCGGTAAAAGATTTTAGGTTTTGTTTTCGAAGCACTGTTTGCACGTGAAAATCCCATGTAAATCATTGGGGATTTCGCATGGGAAGTAGTTCGCGATTTCTGAAATGTTTTTTGCCGAAGATGCATGGCTCGCGTCAGATCGCCTTCTGAGATGTTGGTTCGTCGCAAGATGTGACGCGTCAAATCGAAGTGCGACAAGGTGATGGCAACCCGCAGTCACACGTAACCCGTAGCCACCCGCTGCCAAGCGGTGGACCTCACCAGGGAAAACCTCCACCTTCTAGCATCGCGTGGGTACGTCTGGCCGGAATCGAAGGTCAACCTCAGTGGTTTTATTCAACCCCAACGGGCTATCGCATTGTGCCCCGTTGGGGCGGAAGCCCGGGCCCCGATGGGGCGGAGAATCGGTGCCCCGTTGGGGCGGATGACCGGTGCGTCGAGGTAATTTGTCTTCAACCCCAAAGGGGTGTCAGGTGATAGCCCAGGGCAACGCCCTGGGTTCGCATACGAATTAGATATGCAAGCCCTGAAGGGGCGGTATGAGGGTTCGCGCGGTATGCGGTGATATTGATGATGGATGGCGATGATGTTTGGTTGATGCGAATTGGATTTGGCGTTGGGGCGGGAAGACCGATGCCGCGTCATAAGCAGTCAATTGCGCGATCGTAACTACCCGTAACCCGTAGCCACCCGCTGCCAAGCGGTGGACCTCACCATGAAGACCTCCACCTTTCTGCACCGCGTGGCTAAGTCCGACACATCTATGATGGCTTGTCACTGCTTGATATTCAGTAGCTCGACCATCGCGTGACCCATCGCTTCCCCAACGTCCATATAGACTTCTGCCTTGCCTCCATAGTGACCATTCCCACTGCCTCCTTGCGCCATTGGGTTGGTATAAACCGTCGCTACGTTCCCCTTGAATTCCGGGTACTTTCCTGTTGCCCCGTCGACCGCAAGATGGGCGTCAAGCACTTTGCCTGTGTTCCCCTTGCCCCCTTTGACGGCTTCACCAAGAGTGCCAAGCACAAACTTCGCGTTCGGCGCATGGAAGTCCTCTCGCAACCGTTTGATGAAATGAACCAGATTCTGTTCGTATCGGCTCGATAACGCCTCGCTTCCGGCGTCTCGCTCACCTTGCCAAAAAAAGAAGCCTGCAACTTCGTACTTCGTAGCATCTGGATAGTGCACCCCAAGATCAGCCAAAGCCCGCTTCGCATCCGACGTATCATCGTCGTATTGCTTGCCGGCATACCAAGCAATCGGCTTGGGCTCTTCACCTTTCTTCCATCGCTCGGGTGATCCCTTGTAGCCGGGATGTTGCCAAGTCACCCCTGCACTGTCGGTGAACTCGAACCCTTCAGATCCCGGGGGTAAGAGATCCCAGCCCAAAGCTCGATTACCAGTGCAGCATTTGAGAATCATGACCGGCGCCTCAATCTCATTTCCCAGAGGGTGCCCAATCCCATATTCCGGACCGAGATTCCCACCGGTGACCGTCAGCCATCCGTTGTTTAGGAGCTTGCCCTGACCATTACCACCATAACGAACGAAGCGGACATCATTTCGTACTGTCCAAGCTCCCGCATCGTCGACGAGATAAGAATACTTCTTCTTCTCCTTGACCGCATGTTCAAGCGCAATCTCGCCGCCCTTGACCTTGCCAAGCCCAACCATGTTCGACTGACCAAGCAGTATAAACACTTGCACGGGCTTCGACATGTCCGCAGGTTTGCCATCTGGTGCCGCGATAGAGGAGTTGTTCTGGGCGAGTGCGGGTAACGTTGCCGTGAATAAAAATGCCGCAACTGCGATCAGTGCGAATCGACTGAAGAGTTTCGTCATGCTCTCTCCCAAATGTAGATAGTGCGTTGTGAAGCAAGCAAAGCTGTGTAGGTCGCGCAGTCTGACCGATTGAGATTTCGATCCCAAAACTTCGTAGCTACTACACGCTCCACTCACGAGATAGCTACTCGCTAGCTTCCTGCATCCGGAAACGGCTCTTCAAGCAATCGCTGAACGTGACCAACTAACGCATCCATCGAAAAGGGTTTGTGCAAGTACTCGTCCACGCCAAGCATCCTCGCATACGCTTGATGACGCTCTCCCTCATTCCCCGTGACCATGATCACTCGGATCCGATTGCGACTCGTCCGACGTAAATGCTCCAATACCAAAAACCCACTCTGCTTGGGCATCATCATGTCAAGCACCATCAAGTCGGGCGCATAGGTCTCTAACTTCGCTACCCCAGCACCACCGTCTGGCATGTGCACCACTTCATATCCCAACCCAGTCATCGCGAACTTCACAGGCCCGGCTATCTCGATGTCGTCGTCGATGATCAAAATCCGAGGCACCCGATTCTCTCGCTTCCAAGCCGGCTCAATCGCCATGTCTACTTCACTTTCATTCTGCGTGTATCGTACCCCCCACACATCACTCGACAAATCAACTCCATAGAGTGTATCAAATCCTCGCCACTACGACTAACCCCGAACTCACTCCCCTCGCAACCATATCCGCTTCTTGGATATGAAATCGAGATGATGATCAACGTGCTTGATGAACTTCTCCACCAACGTTAATAAACTCACTGCTCCTACCTC
The DNA here is from genome assembly GCA_046051705.1 of Planctomycetota bacterium. GTDB lineage: Bacteria > Planctomycetota > Planctomycetia > Pirellulales > Pirellulaceae > JBKCUI01. The sequence goes on from JBJONT010000397.1 coordinate 4,340, forward strand.
GGTGTGTATCCCCTGACGTTCCCAAGCCAACTCGGGCAGTGCCTGTAAATGTATCGCTGTTATCTGGCGGTTGCGATGAAGCATCTCCGATGCCAAAAACGTATCGATTCGATCGGTCCCGGGCAAGTTCGCAAAAGCAGTCTCGTCAAACGCTACCAACAAGGGGCGATCCATGCACGCGACTCGCTTCATCCGATCCGAACCAATCAAGTCGGAATCCACTAAGTGAATCACAATCTGATGAATCGTCCATGAGCCGTCCGGCGGACGCTTGTGCAACTCCTCGCGACTAAGCCCCCAGATGCTCTGCGCTAACCTTGGACCACCAGCAAGGTACTCCTCGACCCGCTTGCGAACCAAACCGGATTGCTTATTCCGCAATTCCGAATCGTTTGCTCGTGGAGCACTATCCGTCGGATCGTTAACTGCCGTATTGTTGGTTGTCATTCTTGCTTACTTGCCCGTTACCGTGAAAATACCCGTTGCCGTGAAAATACCCGTCGCTTGGAAAATGAGCGGTGTTGCTGAAAAATCGCTTCGAGCCACTCCAAGGTCAAGCTTACTGCTCGCGGCAGAATTGGACACTCACCTAGAAAACGGCGGCTTTTGTCTACGATCCTAAATTTTACTTGCCTAACCCTAGATTTACTCGTCCAACCCCGAATTTTCATTGTTGAACGACCCAAATGCTTCGCGGCACAATGCTTCTCGCCCCATGAACTCTCTGCGGCAGGTCGCTTACTCGACTTTGAAGAATCCGGTATCCTATTGCTTTCCGTGATGCTAGTTTACTTCGCTGTGTTTACTTCCCCCGTTTTTTACTTCCCCGTTCCTCACGTTCGACAACGCGGTCTGTTCTATGGCTCAAACCTCGGAGATTCAGTGCCCGACGTGTTTAAAGTTTTTTGTGCCGGAACTGCGAGCTCCGGAAATGCCATTTTGCTCGATGCGCTGCAAAATGGCTGACTTGAATCGTTGGTTTACGGAAGATATCGGCCTACCGGTCCTTCCTTCTCTCGACGACGAAGAACCTGAACCCGAACCACCACCCCCGGCTTCGAGGGAATGGCATTTCGAATAAATAACCGACTTGATCTCATCATGACTGAACCATCCCAAGCGACCCCTGATCCATCGGCAACCAAGAGCCCCGTACTAGTACCTCGCGTCTCGATCGATTGGTACCGTGCAACTCCCTGGTGGCGACTGATCTCTCAGTCGATCGCGATTTCGTGGCGAACGTCCCATATTCTATTGTGTGCCGCGGCACTTCTCTTAACGCATCTCGGGCTCAATTTCTCGCATTGGCTCTTCGCCTCCGAAGGGCAAACCTTCGCAGTCCAATGGCTGCAACCTTCGTCGTTCAAGCCCGCTGTGACACCCTTAGTCGAGAATTCCAAAAACAGCTTGAGCACATGGGTTGCTCCCGCCCCGGATGCATTCCTTGATGTTTGGCAGAAGTATGCAACACCGAGCTATTCACTCCTTCAAGACCTGTCGCTTCGCCGACTCGTCACGGCGGTAGTTGATACCCTTTGGATCGTTGCTGTTTGGGCCATGGTCGGGGGCTTGTTGGCTCGACGTAGCGTTCAAGAACTCGGACTGCGAATCACCGCTCCGTGGGTCGAGTCGGTTCGCTGGGTGCAAACTCGATGGGCCTCGATCGCTTGGGCTGTCCTAATGCCATTATCCCTTGTCCTTGTCTTGTGCTTGATCCCCTGGTGTATCGGCTGGATCGCAAACATAACTTGGGTCGGTAGCGGGCTTGCTGCCCTCTTGATGATTCCAATCGTCCTGCTCGGGATCGGACTAGGCTGGGTCTGCGCGATCTCCCTCTTCGGCTTTTCGTTCTCAACGGTCGCTATCGTTACGGAGAATCAAGCCGATGCATTCGATGGCATGTCGCGCGCGTCGGCTTACACCTTTCAACGACCCGCTACATTGATCTTAGGAGTGCTAGCCGCGCAGTGGCTCGGCTACTTTGCCGGATCGATCGTCTCAATCGTCTTGTACACAGGAACAACGTTGGTTGCGAAAGCGTTTGGGGCAAGCAGCCGGCTACCGCTCGGCAGCTCAGAGACTTGGCTTGCGCCCGTCCTGCAAGGGATCGGGCCTTTGTTGCTTACCGCCTATGGCTTCAGCTTCTTTTGGACCGCTTCGACCGCTTTGTATTTGATCCTCAGAAAAGAGATCGATCACGCAGAGTACGATTCGATCTCTATGCCAAACGACGAGAATCCAAAGCCCTTGCCGCAACTACCTTCTATTGCCCAAGACGCACCGTGATACCGGGTTCTGATTGCCCGGAGACGCTCTGTGCAGGAACCTGTGGCCCTGGAATTGGCGGAACTGGATTGATCGCCGGTGCGACTTGCAACGGTTGCACCGGAATACCCAGAAGACTCGTCCCGCTTGTCGGCAAACCGGTGTTTGTTGTTGGCAAGCCTGCAATTGGGGCTGCCGAAGTCTCTAATCCCGGTACTCCTTGGACGGAATTTGTGATTCCTCCGAGTACCGCCCCGGCTTGTTGATAGATCCCCATGGCTTGTTGGCCAACCTGCTGGCCTTGCTGAATCATCCCGTTGACACCTTGAGCACCACCGATGCTCGCAAGCAGATCGCGGGCGGGTTTAAGGTTCGGATCGATCTTCAAAGCATCAGCAAGATGCTGTTGAGTTGCCGGTATGTTTTTGCGTTGGAAGTGCATGTAAGCCATTTGGTACTGGGCCATCGCAGGAGTTTCGCATTGCGACATCTGCGATAGTGCAGCAGTCGGGTCGCCCGAATCAAGGAGGACTCCAGAAAGCGCATGTCGATAACTCTTATTCGAAGGCTGCAGCGTGGCTGCTTTGCTCAAGTTCTCCTGTGCACCCTTCAAATCACCTGACCTAGCAGCAAGATTTCCGAGTTCATGGTAAGCGTCCGCGTTGTTCGGCGATGCTTCGATGACTCGCTGATAGAACTCCGTCGCTTTGGCTGTATCTTGTTGACGATCGTAAAGGCGAGCCATGCTCAACAAAGCCACCGCATTCTTCGGCTCAGTCTGCAATGCCCGAGAATAGCTGTCGAGGGCTTTGGTGTAGTTCCCCTGAGATTCAAAGTAATTGCCTTGGGCAACTAAAATCTCCGGAGCAATGTTCAGCGGGTTGTTCGCAGTCTTCTCTTCCCCCTCGGCCGTTGCCGTGGTGGTGGCCGATGCGGGCGAAAAAGGAGCCGAGATCGCTGTCTTCGTCTTGCTCACGGCAGAAGTTACCGCTGAGGAAACCGAAGAAAACTGATTCTTGACCGCCTTGCCTGTGTTTGCAATAGAAGTTCCCATCGAACTACCCGCGGCGGCTCCGCTGGAAGCCTGCGAACCCAGAGAGCTAAAAGGTTTCCATGCCGACGACGAAGCGCAGCCACTGAGGCTGATTCCCAAAACCATCAATCCACCCAAAATCTGCTTCCGAGCCCCCTTGGCGGCAGCCCGGTAGCGTGTGGGGCGGTCTGTTTTGCATGCATTTCGTCTGTCGTGCATAATCCTCTCCTCGCGTACAATCGATACAATCCCAGTATCTTTCCACTCGGCATTCCACCGCCGAAGGCTTGAGCGAACCCGCAAAAGACTCTGGAAGTAGGTTTTGAAAGCTCTCGAAACGGCGAGCCAACCAGAATTGTGAGCCACCCAGAGTAGCTAGCCACCCAAAATGCAGAGCCACAACATTAGATAACGAGACAGGCCATGGGATCGAAACAAACGGCAGAACAAGGACGCTCCGAGAGTTTTTTAGACTCTCTCTTCGGCGGTGCGTCGGCTGGGCAATTGCATCAGTTTTGCAGTCGTATGGGGACCGGCATGCATGCGGGTGTTGATTTGCTGCGTTTGCTCGATACGGAAGCGAAGACGGGACCTGCACGCTACCGTTCGAGTGTTGCATCGATGTCGAGTTTGATTCGAAGCGGGAATAGCTTTTCAGAAGCGATGCAAATGCAAGCCCCGTACTTTCCTCCCTTGCTGGTCAAGATGATTAGTGCGGGGGAAGAATCCGGACAAGTCGAGCGAGTGCTCAAGTACATGTCGGATTACTATTTGGATTTAAAGCGGACCAAGCAGGAGTTTATTTCGCAGATCACCAAGCCGGTGATTCAATTGTTGTTAGCGATTGCGATCCTGTGCGGGATGATCTTCATCAATGGGTTCTTCCAAAGTGCCGGCCCGGGTGAAAAGCCATTTGACATAACAGGGGTCGGATTGCGAGGAGGCTCGGGCGTCCTGATTTTCTTGAGTATCATTTCTGTAATAGCATTGGTGCTCGGTACGATCGCTTTTGGTATTTGGAAGAACTGGTATGGATGTCATCAGACCTTGGTGCCGATGGTTCGCAAAATTCCGGTGCTCGGTCCTGTCTTTACGATGACTGCGCTATCGCGACTATCGATGACCATGTCGATGATGCTTGGAGCTGGTGTCGATGCGAAACGCAGTGTTCGCGACGCGGTGCTAAGTACAGGGAATTTTTATTACATCGCTGGGTTGCCCGAGATTGAGCAAGCCGTTGGCCAAGGCAAGTCGTTCTCAGAAGCATTGGATATACCGAAACGACTTCCGGATGAGTTCATTCAAACACTTGAAGTTGGCGAGTTGAGCGGTAACGACAGCGAGTCGCTAGAGCGACTTGCTGTGGAGTATCGTGAGAAAGCGCAGTTAGCACTCAAGCAGTTAGCGGTCGCGGCCGGTTTTCTGATTTGGGTGATCATTTCGGGGATGATCATTGCGGTGATTTTTATGGTGTTCTTGCAGTATCTATCGATGATAACAAGCAATCTTCCCAAGTAGCAATGGATCGGTTCAGGTGAGCATGATTCCTTCTCCAGCCAGTTTGGTGGAAAATGGACCGAAGCCCATTGCGGCTTACATCCATGTCCCATTCTGTAGCCAACGCTGCGGATATTGTAACTTCAGTCTTCTCGCAAATCGCTCGGATTTATACGAACGATATGTCGATGCGATAGAACGCGAGTTGTGGCTACTAGAAGTCCCCCGACCGGTGAAGACCATTTTTTACGGTGGCGGTACGCCATCGATTCTTCCGGAGCAAATTGCAGAGAAGTTATTCAATTTGATTCGGCATTGGTTGCCGTTTGAGGATGGTGGGGAGTGTTCGCTGGAAGCGAACCCTATTGATGTAACTGAAAAGAAACTCAAATTCTGGAAAAGCGAAGGTATCAATCGATTGAGTATCGGTGGGCAATCGTTTCAGGAGAACAAACTCAAGGTGCTTGAACGGGACCATAATCCACAAGAATTGATTAACTCGATTGAGCGAGCGATTACGTACATCCCGCGTGTTTCGCTCGATTTGATTTTTGCAGCACCAGGCGAGACTCTTCAGGATTGGCTTTCGGATTTAGACCAAGTATTGAAGCTTGGTTTGGAGCACGTGTCGACGTACGGTTTGACCTTCGAAAAAGGGTCGGCGTTTTGGGGGCGTCTACAACGCAATGACTTAAAGCGAGCGAGTGAAGACCTTGAATTAGAGATGTATACCCGAGCGATCGATATTCTGACGCAGGGAGGGCTAGAGCATTACGAAGTTTCGAATTTTGCGAAGCCAGGTCAAGCTTGTCAGCACAATCAAACGTATTGGAACGGAGATAGGTGGTGGGCTTTTGGGCCGAGCGCAGCGAGTTATCTGGGAAAGCATCGTAGCGTCAACCATCGCGGAACGTTGAACTACTTACGGCGGGTGGAAGCCGGTGAGACGGCGCTCATCGAGTGCGAAGAGCTCTCGATCGATCAGCAATGGCGCGAGCGATTTGTTTTTGGGATGCGACAAATGCAAGGTGTCCCGTGGTTTCAGTGGCGTTCATCAGTACCAGAGGATACTCGAGCGGATATCGATGCGGCTATGAAAGATCACTTCGATAGGGGGTGGCTGGAAGTCCGCGGAGAGTATGTTCGATTAACTCGAGCAGGTTTGGTCGTTAGCGACGGTTTGTGGTCTTCTTACTTCAACCCATCGTAAACTCAAACCATTGTGAATTCAGCAAATCGTGAAGAAGTGTGCAATCGCAATGTTCGCAACCTTTGTAGCCTTCAGTCTCGTGTCCGCCAGTGAGGCGATGGTGAGTTTCGGTATTGGGGTTTTATGTCTTGAGCTGCGTAGTTGGTTTTAAGTCTGTAAGGCAAATGAACGATTAGGAGTTGAACGATTAACGAGCTAGCTAGCGCGAGTGAATTGGTAGAAGTGTGGTGTGACGTCGGTGGGACGTTCACTGATTGCTTCGTTGTTTTCCCGGATGGTAAGCGACTTCGTCGCAAAGTTCTTTCCCATGGCCGGGTGCCAAGTTTCGTTAGGGAGTCTTCCGAGGAATTTCGGTGGCGGGATCGAACCAGATGTGCGGATCCGGATCGATTTTGGGTGGGTTGTGTGGGTAAAGCCTTTGATCGCCAGATGAATCTGCTGGGGAGTGTTCGTTGTATTGAGTTTAAGAGTGGTGCGGGGGAGTTTCAGGCAGTTCGCGCAGATAGAGAATTCGTCGAGCGATTGCCTGGGGGGGCTCCGGAGTTATTCTGCAGCGATTTCAGGTGGGAGCAAGTCGACTCCATTGAGTGGAACCCGCGTATCGAAGCTCCTGTGTTGGCAGCAAGGTTGATGCTAGGAGTCAGGCTCGAGGAGCCTTTACCTGCCTTGGACGTCAGATTGGGGACGACGAGGGCGACGAATGCTTTGCTGACTCGCAATGGAGAGCCCACTGCATTGGTGGTTACTCAAGGTTTCGAAGATCTGCTCGCGATCGGTTATCAAGACCGACCGGAATTGTTTGTAACCAGGGTGATCAAGCGACCGAGTTTGGTGTCTCAGGTTGTTGGAATCACTGAGCGGATGGATGCTAGTGGGAACGTGCTACGGGAGCTTGATGAATCGCAAGTGCGAAGTGCTTTAGGGGGAATCGCAGCGAATGGAATTCGATCGATAGCGATATGTCTTCTGCATGCAACGCGAAATGGTGCGCATGAGGAGCGGGTGGAGAGTATGGCGCTCGAAATGGGTTTTAGTTCGGTACGCTGCAGTCATCGCGTCGCGCCGGTCAATCAAGCGGTAGCGCGTGGAGAGACCACGGTCGTCGACGCTTATCTGACTCCGGTTGTACGACGTTACATGGAAATGGTGGCAGAGCAGTTCTCAAGTGCTACGCGATCCCGTTTGCGAGTCATGACCAGCAGTGGTGGTTTGGTGTCAGCCCAAGATGCTTGGGGTAGGCAACTGGTTCTATCTGGACCAGCAGGGGGCGCGGTGGCCTTGCAAGCGATTGCGAATAGGATCGGAGAGAAGAGGCTTATTGGGCTTGATATGGGTGGAACATCGACCGATGTGTGTCGTATCGATGGTAGGCTACAGTTAGAGCACGAGACAATTAAAGCGGGTATTCGGATGATGGTCCCGACCCTGGCGATTCACACAGTGGCCGCCGGAGGTGGGAGTATCTGTAGTTTTGATGGAGAGCAATTGAGAGTTGGGCCTCAGAGTGCGGGTTCTTCGCCAGGTCCGGCGTGTTACGGCCGCGGGGGGCCACTGACAGTCACCGACTTGAATCTGCTTGAGGGGCGTATTGACCCGGCAGGGTTTCCTTTTGAACTTGATATTCAAGCATCGCGAGACCGTTTAACGGAGTTGCTGGAGCGAGTTCGTTCGCATTCCATGTTTGCATCGATGGACCCAATGCAACTAGTTGCAGGATTGAGGCGGATTGCGAACGAGCAGATGGCTGCGGCTGTGCGATCGATCAGCATAGAGCAGGGAGCTGATCCGCGCGATCACGCTCTGGCAGGCTTCGGTGGGGCGGCTGGGCAGCACTTATGTCAGATCGCTCAGTTGTTGGAGATGGACACGATAATCGATCATCCAGATGCTGGATTGTTAAGTGCATTGGGAATCGGTGTTGCACAAATAAGTCGCTCGCAGACTCAAGCGTTCTATATGGCACTTGAAACCGTTTCTCGCGAAGAGTTGCTCGCAGCTCGACAAGGGCTTTATGAATCACTTGCGAAGCAGATGCAAGCGGAAGGAGTGGATGAGAGCGAGCATTCAGTCTATTGCGATGTGGAGTTGAGAGTTTCTGGTACCGAGGGATCGATAAGGATACCTTGGAGGGAAGGTCAGGCGAAAGATTGGTCGGAGGAGTTTGAAGTTCGTTATCGGGAACGGTACGGGGTTGCTCGAAGCGGAGGAATGTTAGCGGATCGGCCATTAGAATTGGTCGGGATATGGATGGAGATCTCCTCGGCGTTGCGATCGATCGCAGAAGGAGAAACGCAAAAGCAAGCCAACGGTCCCGAGATGGTGGAGAAGGATTTAAGAAACATTCAGGTATTTGACCAAGGAGCGTGGATTCCTGCACCGAGCGTCGACCGTGCAACGATGCAATTGGGTGACCGGTTCGTCGGTCCGACTTTGATTCGATCGGTTGGAAGCACCACGATGATCGATCGAGGTTGGGAGGGGCAAGTCGGTCAAGACGGAATTTTGTTTATCCGGCGTCATAGTGAGCAAGCATCCGTTGGGGCGAAAGAGATAGGGCTTCCATCGACGGAGAGTGGCTTGAAAAAGCTGGGACTGCATGGAGTGAAGTTTACGATCGATCCAATTTTGAGAGAGGTCATCGCGCAGCGGGTTGCGGCGATTGCTCACCAGATGGGAATCGTTCTAGAGCAGACGGCATTGAGTGTGAATGTCAAGCAGCGGCGCGACTTTAGTTGTGCGGTGTTTAATTCTAAGGGTGAGTTGATCGCTAACGCGCCGCACGTGCCAGTGCATTTGGGAGCGATGGGGCGGACGGTACAAGCCATGATGGAAGCTTTTCCGCAGATGGGGCCCGGCGATTGTTTTGTGACCAACGATCCGTATCGCGGCGGTTCTCATTTACCTGACGTGACAGTTGTAACACCAGGGTTCGTAGAAGAGTTTGTTGGTGTCCGAGGGGTGGAAGGAGGGGGCGATCGGGTTGGTAAATCTAAGCCAGCGTTTTTTGTAGCATCCAGAGCGCATCATGCGGAGATTGGTGGGATTGCTCCAGGATCGATGGCACCGACGTCGAAGCGACTAGGAGAGGAAGGAGTGATCATTCCCCCGATGCGGCTTGCTGCAAGTGGAGCGGATCGTAGTTGCGATGTTGAAGCTCTGCTGCGAGGGGGCCAATATCCATCTAGGAATGTCTCAGAAAATATGGCGGACTTATGGGCTCAGCGCGCGGCAAATCATCGCGGTGTGTTGGCGATGCAGGAGCTTGCGCAAGCCTTTGGTGCTGAGTCGTTGCAGGAGTATTTTGGCGCGATCTTGGATGTCGCCGATTCCAAGACGCGGAATTGGATCGCTTCGCTTTCCCATGACGAGTATCGATTCGAGGATAGCATGGACGACGGGAGTGCGATAAAGGTTCACATGCGGCGTGTACATGGAGAGCAAGGGTGGAAGCTCGTCATCGATTTTACAGGGAGTGGGGGC
>JBJONT010000398.1:0-40077 GCA_046051705.1 Planctomycetota bacterium
ATTGGCGGGCATATCATCAGACGGCTTCTCCTTCTTCGAGCTACCGCTACTCTTCGGACGATTCCCCATCCCACCCTTCGACTTGGCTAAATCCAAACTCTCCGGACTCAGCCGCTCAAACGGGATCTTGATCTCTCTTCCATCAAGCCGCTTTAGTACGACCTGCTCACCTTCCAACCGAACGAACTCCGCGTCGACCTTGAACCGCCCCGTGTTGTCAGACCATTGATGGAATCGCTCTTGCCCAAATGCGGTGCAAGCACTCATCGCCATGGTGCTGAAACTTAAACCTAAAACAAATGCCACCACAGCTCGCTTGCGAGTGACTCCTCGCATTCGATCCCACTTACGAAACTGGCTCATCTCTGCCCTCTGTTCTGTGCCTTCTGTGTCGAAGTCGCAACCCACTGCCCAATCCGAAAAAAAGTCTGCAAAATAAACGTTTAGAAAATCCTGCATTTTCACGGTTCCATTATCATAACGTCCGGTAGCCCCTTTTTTCTACCCATCAGTATTTTCCGCGTTATTTCTTAGCCTGCCTACTATGAATCTCTCTGCCATTCATCGCTCTTGCCTCCGCTTCCCTCGCTCCTTCCAAAATTTCCGATTCGCCGCTGGCCTGCTCGGGGGACTGCTGCTCTCAGATTGCCTTCTCCCGAACACTTCCTTTAGCCAACCACCCAGCAACGCAGTCCCCGGCAATCCAGTCCCCAGCAACCCCGTCCCCGTCATCTTCGATACCGATATGGGGAACGATTGCGACGATGCCCTGGCCCTAGGTGTCATCCATGCCCTGGAATCGCGTGGCGAATGCAAACTCCTTGCCGTGACAATCACCAAAGATCACGAACTTGCGGCCCCTTACGTCGACTGCGTAAATACCTTCTACGGACGAGGGGATATCCCCATCGGCGTTTGCAGAAACAGTGGCAAAACACCCGATCCGGGAAAATACAACCAAGTCTCCCAAATCATGGATAACGGACAATTCCGTTTTCCTCACGACCTGCTCTCAGGAAGCAATGCCCCTACCGCCGTAGAAGTCCTTCGAAACACCCTGGCCAACGCTGAAGATCATTCCGTAGTGATCGTCCAAGTTGGGTTCTCGACCAATCTTGCGAACCTCCTGCTCTCCCCCGCAGACGCAATTCATCCATTGCCAGGTCGCCAACTCGTCGCCCAAAAAGTCAAACTCGTCTCGATCATGGCTGGCGCATTTACAAAAATCCCAAATGAAAAAGGGGAACTGACCGACCACCGCGAATACAACGTCGCCGAAGATGTCGCTTCCATCAAAAAACTGGTCGAACTCTGCGATGTCCCCATGCTCTGGAGCGGTTTCGAAATCGGACTAAACCTTACCTACCCTCACCAAAGTATCCTTGAAGACTTTCGCTACACCCCTCACCACCCGCTCCCCGAAGCCTACATCGCTTACATCCCTCCACCTCACGATCGACCAACCTGGGACCTCACAAGCGTCCTTGCGGCCATCCGCCCAAATCGAAACTATTTCGACGTTTCGAAACCAGGGACCGTATCGGTCTTAGACAACGCTCTTACCACTTTCACGGAATCTCAAACCGGTAAACACCGCTACTTGATCCTAAACCCCACCACGGCAGAGAAAGCTCGCGAAGCACTCGTACAACTCGCTAGCCAACCTGCAAACAACTAAGCGACCTCAGCCATGCTGGCCGTCTAATTCACCAACCGCTCAGAATGCCCAACTGCCATAGAAAGCATTGCGAAAACCATGCTCGGCAGTTGCATTCTGCGCACCGGTTGCCGCCCAAGCCGCCAACATCCATGACTGACTCTCTGGGAAATCGCACTCGCGAATATGCTCCACCGAGGCTTCGCGATTCACAATAGGCATCTGCTGCCAATGACTGCGTATCTCTTCGCTGATCCTGCCGATGTAGCCTTCCCTCTCCTCACCCTCTCCTCGGTAAACATCTATCCAAACAAACCGCCCAAAGGGCGACAAGCTTCTTGCAATCGATCCAAGTATCGTTTGCTTCTCCGCCATAGAAAAATGATGCAGCGAAAAGCTTGATATCACTAAATCGAACGCACCACCCTCAAAGTCCCTGACACTCTCGCGTATATCACCACACACAACTTTGCGATCTTTCCCTAACCCCTCCCGAAGCATCAACTTCGACAATGCATCCTGGGATAGATCCACTCCCACGTACCGATCAACCGAGCAATTAGAAAGCCCTCGGGCGGCCATCGCCCCATCGCCACACCCCAAATCTAAAACTCGCAAACCACCTTCTCCTCGGTTCGCTTTGCTCTGCGAGACCTTCGCTGCAACCTCTGCTAAAAACGCACCCAACTCAACATGACACATCCAGTTATAGTGAATGATGCTCTCATACAAATCCCAAGCTTGAAACAACTCTCCGCTTTGACCATTGCTCATCTTCGCACCTACCCCCGATCGATTCCCTTCGCCTCAACACACTCTTACCCGCAATTGGCTCAATCAGATAAGCCCGATCGCTTTGCGACCAATCCAAAACGCCGTTAATAATCCGACCATCAAAGCAACCAACCCAGGATGCGACCACAAGGGAACCCGACGAATGGTCGAAGGTGGCTGAGGAGCCATTCGAATCGCATCCATCCAACTATCGGGTTCTTTCAACGACAAAGCCTTGCCGCCGGTTAATCTCGCAAGCTCTTCTAGCACCTTCGGACGAGCCGCTTGCCCAATCCTTTCTCGCGAAACGCCTTGTACAAAAAAGCTCGTCTCAAGTGTCTCTGCTGTCTGCTTGCACATCAATGTCACTTGATGCGTTCCAGGTTCCGTCGTCTCATACCTTCCTTCAAACGACCCCCAACTCTCCGTTCCACCACTAGATAACTTGATCGATTGCGACTTGCCCGATGGTGTTTCAATCTTCGCAGTCACCTCCCCCTGCACCAACGGTTCACCGCTACTTTGCATGACGTTCGCTCGCAAGGTCAACGTCTGACCAATACTCGGCGTGTCTGGCGAGAAATAGAATCGCATGGACTCCCCCTTCGCCATGTTGCGCTGATAAGCCATCCAACGTACGACCTGACTCCAGAAGCGATAATGGTACTTATCCTCGACTCCCTTTCGCCATCGCCATACTCCGTCGGTACCCATGAACAAGACTTTCCCAGCCCCAAAGGTCTTGGTAGCCAACAGTGGCATGCGACCCTGCTCACACGTCGCCGATTCATGAACCGCCAATACCTCAGCTCCAGCCTTTGCTCTAGATACAGCAGTATGCCACTGAAAACCGGGCAAATTCATCCAAACATCGACGTTGTCTTCGGCGGTATCTGCAAGCTTCGTAAGCAAGCTTCTGCGCCCCGCTTCTGTCAATTCAAGCTTCATCGCGTTGCGAGTCCCAATACCGTCTGGCCCCGCAGGATCCAGTACAACGGGCATCAACGCTTCCAATGGCGTAGAAGCCAAACTGTGCTGATTCCCATGCGAACCCGGAATGAACACCAATCCGCTTGCCTGGAATTCCACCAACCCCCGGATCATCTGACACTGCTCTTCGGTCAACTGCCCCTTCTCGGTCCCAACATCACCAAGGAACACTACGTCGTACTTCGATAACTCCTCAAGGCTCGCTGGGAACTCTTTGATGTAGTCTTTGTTCCCACCCCCAACCTTGTCGAGCTCCGGATGAAAAAGCAAACAGGACACATCGACACCCGGATCGCGCGATAAAGCATTGCGCAAATATCGGTATTCCCACCTTGGTAACGAATCGATCACCAACACCTTGAGTTTTTCTTGTCGAATCGATATCGGTGATGAACCAACGTTGTTGGTTGTAATCGATTCCTCTGAGTGCTGAGGCACCTCGACTTCAATGGTATAGTCCCCCTCCTCCTTCGGTGTCCATACAACCGCTTCGCTCGTTCGCGACATCGCGCGAACCCGCACTTCCTTCGTCTGCCGCTCCCCATCCGATGTCTTGATCACAACCTGTGTCATCACATCCCTTGGTAATGAAGACTCAATGGTGAACGGAATCCGCACCCCTTTCTTCACAATCCCAAAGGTCGGAGTGTCGATACTAAGCAATTCCAGGTCGGGAAGTCGAGTCGATGCCCCCACAGGCAACGCAAAGATTGGAACCCCCTGCGTGCGATATCGCGAAGTAACAGATACCGGTGCTGCTCCCGCATTCCAGTCTCCATCCGACACTACCAAAACACCTAACACATTGCTTGAATCATCAAGCACATTACCCAAAGGTGTCGCTAAGTCCGTGCCATCGGCAGTTCCCTTCGGAGGAAACTCAGTGATGACCACATTCGCCGTTCGGGATAACTCTTCCCAAGCCTCCGGAGCAATTAATCGCTCGGTCGCTTCAAGCCGCGTCGTGACCTTATCGGCACCTACCACATCCTGCGTTTGCATACTCGGCGAACGATCGACCAACACCGAAAATGTCGGCTTTTGACTCGATCGATAGTCTTGAACCCACTCGGGCTGATTCAACAAAATCGCGCCGACGACGACCGCTAAAAAACGAAGACTCTCCAACGCGATTACCGAGCCGGTAAACCCACTGCGCTGAACTGCAATCCAAGAGAGAACCCCGCATAGAACGCACGCTAGCAGCGAGACTAGCACTAACCAAGTGCTAGTGCTGAAACTCAACGATTGCAATGCTGGTCCGGTCGGATCAAGTGCCTGGGCAAGAAATACTGTATTCATGGAGTCCCAGTCTAACTACTCGATCCCCAAGTTGTACGCCCGGTTCGCATTTCCGCCCCAGAACTTACCCCGCTCCGTTTCGCTCAACCCCTCCGCCAACATACTTACCGCTGCAACCCAATCCGCGTAGGTCGAACGCAGCAAACAAACGGGCCAATCACTACCAAACATCAGCCGATCCGGCCCAAAAGCTTCCAGTGCCACATCCCAATAAGGGCGCAACAATTCGACGGTCCACTCTGGGTCTCGGACTTCGGTTACCAACGCAGAAAACTTGCAATCGATATTCTGCCGCTTGGCCAATTCCCGGAAATCCTTCTCCCACTGCTTGTCGATCCCGCCCGACTTGATAACAGGCTTGGCGATGTGGTCCAACACCATCCGTTGACTGGCATGACGATCCACAAATCGAATCGCCATCGGCAACTGCTTACCAAAGATCAACAAATCGTAGACCAACCCAAAGGAACGTAAAATTCGCATCCCCGCATTGAAATCGTCTCGATCGAGAAACGTTTCATCGGGCTCGTCCTGCACCACATGGCGCACACCTTTCAATTTCCCCTCCGATTGAAATGACTCCAGCACCTTGGCTACCGAACTATGTGCCAAAGGGACCCATCCGACTACCCCGCGAATGAATGGATTGCTATTTGCGAAATCCAACAAGTAACGGGTCTCCACAACTTCCTGTCTAGCTTGAACGCTCACTACATAGTCGATATGTGTAGAGTCGATTTCGGTTCGAAGATCCTTCGGCACAAAGTCCCTTCGCAAAACCTGCATGCTCTCATTGATCCAGCCATACTGATCGACTGAATAATTCCAAAAATGATGGTGGCTATCTACTCGCATCGCTAAACCAAATTCTTCTCTTCAATACCATTGATCTTTTCCAACCGCCGCTGATGTCGCCCACCTTCAAACTCGGTAGCTAACCAGATGCGAACCAAGTCGCTCACAGGACGGTCCCCAATCAAATCACCAGCGAGACAAAGCACGTTGACATCGTTGTGCCGACGGCACATCTCTGCCATCACCTCGTCGGCACAAGTAGCGGCACGCACTCCACGGAATTTGTTTGCCGTGATCGCCATCCCAAACCCATTGCCGCAGATCAATATCCCACGTTCTGCATGCCCACCGGCGACATGCTTGGCGACAGATACTGCATAGTCTGGATAATCGACCGCTTGGTCACTCTGTGTCCCAAAATCCGTTACCTCATGTCCGTCGGCACGCAACAAGGTAATCAACTTACCCTTGATCTGGTAACCACGGTGATCGCTCGCAACAGCGATTCGCATATATAGACTCCCAACGGAAAAAGGAACTTGTCAAACTCGCGAACGAGAGAATTATAACCGAGATTCCCATCGAATCACGGTCGAAGCATCCAATTGATCGACCCATTGCGAGGTGTATCGATCCAAGTCCCTAGCGCACTGCTGATACAACTCCAGCGATCCACCAAACGGGTCGGAAATGTCTCCCCCATCGGTCGCCATTAAGTGGACTTTTTTCATATGCTCCGGCCATTGCGAACCAATCACGCTCCGGTGCCGATTCCCCATCACCAAAATCAAATCCGCTTGTTCAACCAAATAGGAATGCAACTGGGTGCTGCGATGACTCTCTAATTGTAACCCATAATCGCGGATCGCTTGCCTAGCCCCAGGCGATGCAGGATCCCCCCCAAATGCACTCACCCCTGCCGAAGCGACCACCACCGGCACCGATTCGGCTTTGCCACCAAACCGCTCTAGCAACTTCTTTTGAATCAATGCCGCTGCCATCGGCGATCGACACGTATTCCCAGTACAAACCACCAATACCAGTAATTGCGATAAAGCTTGAAGCTGCTCTTTCGCAATCACTCCTTCACTGATCACAACCCCATTAGAACCATCGACACGCACCACCGTCGGGGTACCAATACCTTCAATCGGCCCTGCATCAATCGCTAATACCGCCGGATCTACCATCAATTGCCCAACATGCGTGACCACTTCCATCCGCTCATCTTCTACCAGTTTCACACCAGCACGGCCACCTGCCCTATCGGCCGACTTGGGCAACCCCACCGCCAAAGGCCCAGAATGCAGCCGCAAGATGTAACTTAAAATCTCGTTCCCCGGCAGCCACATGCGAACATGCTGAGTCTCTGTTAAAAACAACTCAAGCGATTCGCTCGAAATGCAGTCGAGCAAACTACCGGCTCCACTCCCCCGAGCATGCTCAATCACCAACGGACCTGGCCAAACTTTGCGAGCCAACCGATGCGCACCGCGACTTATCTGCGGAAGAAAATCCAAAACCTCCTCAGCAGACCTCGGAACCAAACTTAATTGATGCCCCTTGCGCTGAGTCCATGTCTCCAAAGCTCGCACCGCTTGAGGAAACAATGCACTTGCCAAAGCTACGTAACAAGTATCTGTAGGAACGACTAGCAACCTTCCCTCGGTAAGCTCCTGTACCGCTTGGTGCACCACATCTCGCGGATCCTCCGCCCGCCGCCAGTCTATGATCCGCGTCATGCGCTTACCCCGATGATTCGCCCCATCACTTCTTTGGCTTCTCCCCGATGACTAACACATCACCAGCCTTCAAATCTCCTTCGATCAACTCGGTATACCGATTGTCCGATATCCCAATCTTGACCGCCTTGGCTCGCAAATACTTCCCATCGTCGACCCAAACGTGCCGAATACTCAAAGCCTTGCTGTTCTGAGCTTTCTCATCTGCGGAAACCATCTTCGGTGAATCCGCAAACTGCTTCTGATCCTCGAACCCATCGAGAATCTTCACATCGTCCGGATGCACCTTCTCCCTCGCCGGATAAAAGCGAAGTGCCGGATTGGGAACCTTTAACACTTTCTCTTTCTTATGAATCTGAAACGACAGATTCGCTGTCATCCCCGGCAGAAGCTTCAAGTCCGTATTCGGGGTCTCCACAATAACCGGATATGTGATGACGTTCTGCTCTTCTTTACTGCTAAGCCGCACTTGAACAATCTTGCCTTGATCAAACAACTCATCGGGATAAGCATCCACGGTAAAGCGAACCAACTCGCCCATCTCCTGCGCTCGACGAATCCATCCAATATCCGCTTCATCCACCGAAGCATAAATATGCATCCGCTGATCCATCTCCGGGGCGACCACAAACACTTCGGGTGTCTGAAACTGAGATGCTAACGTCTGACCAACGTCGACCTTCTTGTCGATCACTATCCCATCGCAAGGAGCTACAATCTCGGTATAAGCCAAGTTCGCTTCCGAGTTGTCCAATTGAGCTTGCGACTGCTCAACGTTCGTCTGCGCTACCTGCAACTCTGCTTCTCGCATCATCCGAGCAAATCGAAATTGATCGATCTCAGCCTCAGAGATAAACCCATCGCGATTCTTGTTCAATTGGCCACTGCGACGCTCATCGTTGGTCGCCTGCTGCAACATCGCTTCCGCTCGCGCAACCTCAGCCTGACGCGTGCGCAAGTTCGCCATGTCTCGCTCAACCCCAGACTTATAAAGCCGTGGATCAATTTTCGCGAGCACCTGACCTGCCGTGACCTTCGTGTTGAAATCCACCAACAATTCTGCGATCGGACCGCTAACCGTCGCTCCCACACTCACCCGCTTGACGGGCTCGACCTTACCCGTCGAATTGACCGCTTGAACAATATCCCCTAATTCCACCGACTGCAAACGCCACTCGGTCTTGTTACGCTTCGCCATGTACTCCATCAAAGGACGATACGACGCGTAGCCAATCCCCCCCAAAATCCCCAAAACGATCAAGACTTTAAGGAGTGTTTTCATCGAAACGATTCGCTGTTAAGTAAAAAACTAGCAAGGTACCTGCCCCCACCAACAGAAGGCTAGCCCCAATCCATGCCATAGAAAAGTGTTCGTTGTTCCGCCCAAACCATTGGGTTAATTCACCCTCGGAAAAACGAGTTAGCCAAAAGAGTAACCCATTGTGAATCGCATGCAAGAACACTCCAGGCCAAAGAGACCCTGTCCGAACCGCCAAAAAGCCAAGGAATATACCTAGAAGCACCGTCGGCATGAACCGTTCGAGGGTTAGCTGACTACCGCTAACCACATGAAACAAACCAAAAATCAACGAAGAAAAGAGTATGGCTCGCCCACGAGTCACTCGCCCGCGAAACGCTGATAACACGTACCCCCTGAAGAAATATTCCTCCGCAAAAGCCGGAACCAACGCAGAAGTAAACCAAACGACCCACAACGATATCGCCGAAAACTCAAGCTTGGCCTTCTCCAACTCAGCCGTCCGCTCCATGTCAATCGGACCGATTCCAATCGCCGAAAACAACTTTAAAACTTCATAAGCGATTACCCACAACCCTAATCCAAGCATCACTACCCCTACAAGCACCCCCACCCCACGCGTGACCTGAACCGGTGTCGAACCACTCGCTCCCGACCATCCCCGCAATAAAAATGTCTCTCTCAATCGCAACCGCCTATACCATGCGACCACCGTCGGCACCACAAAAAATAAAATCGCCAACACTCCCGCATTCATCCACAACCGGTTCTCTATCCCCTTTACCCACCCCCCCAGCAAATTCGTCACGATAAAAAACACAGGGAACAAAAGTGCAAAGTAAATCGCAAGCTCCCCTAAGTCCGGGGCACCCCTGCTGAGCTTCGGCCTCCGCAACAAATCTCCCCACGTCTCTTGTGATCCAGCCGTCGCCGACTCGGCTCCAAACAAACGCGCTGCAACCACCAAAGCCGCACCTGCGTAAAGCAACGTTGAAAACACCGCTGCAAAAGCCGGCAACACAGCGGGCGATCCCGTCATAATGTCGCGCGATAACAGCAAAATATTGACCAACGGTACTATCCCCAATAACGTCGAGAACTCGACATTGGGCATCAACGTCAACAACCCAGGAGCCATCGATATCAACATCACCGGTATCAAATACGCTTGAGCCTCTTTGAAACTCCTCGCATACGAACACATCGCAAGCAAGATCGCACTGAAGAAAGCCGCAAAGATCACCAACAGCGGGAATATCTGCACCAGCATCGAAAGACTCAAACCGCGCTCACCTAAAAGCGCACGACCCAACCCTCCAATCGACAACGTTAACCAACTTGCAGTCAAGTTCGCTAAAGCCGTTAACACAGCTACCGTGACCACCGCTACATACTTGCTCAACAACAATACAAAGCGTGGTGCAGGCGTAGCAATCATCGCTTCCATCGTCCCTCGCTCTCGCTCACCTGCCGTTAAATCAATCGCAGGATACACCGCTCCGGTAATCGTCATCAAAATCAAGATCAATGGAAGGATCCCAGCCAGCGACGCGAATACGTCTCGCTGCTGCCCCGTCCCATTGGAGACCAACCGCACCGCCGGGGCCAATACATCCCCACGAACTCTCGGCAATATGCTTCGGATTCGCGCAGCCTGCATGTCGTTTACTAACTCCATCGCCATGCGAAACTCCAGCATCGCCCCCTCGCTGCGACCATCCCCTTCTCGAAACTCCATTTCGAATTGATAAACAAGCCCAAGGGATCCGTCCGGTAATGCTTGCTCTCTACTTGCTCTTGTCACAGCAAGATCTACATTGCCGTCCCTTAAAGCTTCCTGAATGGTTCCTCGCTCAGGCATCACAATGCTAAAGGCAGCATCTGCATTCGTTCGCAATGCCCCGGCAGTCACCCCCTGCGCTGCCGAATCGGTCAAAACAACTGACTCTACTCCCCCACCCGTTGGCTTCTGCCTTCGCACTTGAATCGACGGGCTTATCCCATCATTCGTTGCTCGCGCTGTATCGCGCAATGCCGATGCAAGCACCCTTGCTCCCTCTTCGTCCGCTGCACCGACAATGTACTCAACCGGTCCACCCGAGCCCTTGGGCGCTACCCCAAGCACCAAGCGCTGCATAGCCATACTCAATAATGGATAAACCAAAATCGGCATGAGAATCAAAGTAACCAAAGTGCGGCGATCTCGAAGACTCTCGCGAAGCTCTTTCAAACACAATCGAAACAACCTGCCGCCGCTGAAATACTCTTGCATCGCTCAGCTTCCCTCGCCTTCGCGTATCAACGCGATAAACATGTCGACTAAATGATCTCGACCCGTCTGAGCACGCAAATCATCCAACGTACCTTCGTATCGCATCGTCCCGTGATGCAACAATCCAAATCGATCGCATACCCGCTCCGCTTCATCCAATCGGTGCGTCGACAATAACACAGACTTACCTCGCGATCTCAAGATCTCTATGAACTTAAAGACCGTCTGGCTACCGACGACATCCAATCCGCGCGTCGGCTCGTCAAGCAACATCACAGGCGGATCATGCATCAGCCCACGCGCCAAAGTCACTCGCTGCTTTTGACCCGTACTCAACGTACTGCAGCGTTGATCCAAGATGCTTTCAATATCAAGCAACTGTGCAAGCTCAACCAACCGGTTCTTGGCAATATCAAGATCCACTGCGTAGAGATCCGCAAAGTACAGAAGCATCTCTCGAACACTCAACCACGGGTATACGCCGTCGTTCGTGGAGATCAGCCCAAGCTGATGTCGTATCTGAGCCCGGTCAACATCCGTGCGAATCCCACCAATCTCGACATACCCCTCATCAGGCTCCACCAACCCCATAACCATCCGCAACGTAGTGGTCTTCCCCGCTCCGTTCGGTCCAAGCAGACCGTAGACTTCGCCGTTGCCAACCTGAAAGGACACCCCGTCGACGGCTACTAACGCTTTCCCGCGAACCTGAAACTCTTTTCGCAATTTGGTAGCAACAATCATCTCGCGAAATTCGTTCGGACAAGCCGCCGACTCCATCTAATAGGGAAGCATCTCTGATCACCGATTCAAACCCCGGGACATTCCAAAACGGTGAATTCAAACACGGTACAACCTACTAGTATACCGCACCGAACACCCCCACCGATGGTACTCCCTCTGTTATTTACCCAAGGAAATCATTGGGCGTGAACAGCACCCTCCGCCGGTAGCCGATGCAAATCCTCGAGCAAATGCACCGCCGCTCGATACCGAGACGCGACGCCCGGCTGCGGATAAATCCCACCCGCGACAATCAGCAGACTCAGCCCAATAATCGCGACTTGCTCCTCGAACAAACTCCGCATAGGGATACTTGTCGCATGACGAGTCCCTGTGAAGATCCTGAAATAGGCTCGCATCACAGCGATCCCATTGAGCATAGTTGCGACAACAACCAAGCTGCCGATCAGGGGTGAATACTTCACTACGCTCTCCGTGAGTAGCTCCCCTGCAATAAATCCAATCGTGCACGGAAACCCAACACTCGCTAAACCGGTGAGCAAGAAGAACGCAGCCATCGTTGGCATGTGGCTATACAAACCGTAATAGCGATCCAACGTAATCCTACCTACTCGCGCTTCGATGCAACGCAACGTAATACCGTAACTCGTCAACGCCAATCCCACACTCAACCACATACTCAACCCCGCCGCTAAACCTATCGGCGTTGCCATCTCAATACCAACAAGAACCAACGAGGAGTGACTTAAAAACAAGTAACAGAAAAATCTCCTACCATCGAGCTGAACCAATGCCATCCCCGATGCATACACCGCTGTCGCTAGCGACAAACCGCTAATCGCATGCAGCGCCCAGTCCGGCTCCGTCGGCAAAACCAATCGCATGCACAAGTAAGCACCCATCATCGGAGAGACCATCAAAATCGATGAACCAAAAGATGCCTTCTGAAACATATCGATACGCCAAAGATGGAACGGAAATGCACCGCTGCGAACCAAGACGGCAATCGTTAGCAACACAACACTCGCATTCAAACTCGGCGCACTAGTTCGCTCGGATAACCACCCACCGAGCACAAGACAACCAACGAAGAGTCCTTGATGCAACTCATAAATCCGCGTCGACTCTCCTCTAGCCCGAAGTTCAAACCACATCGGTAACACCCCAAAACTTAGCAAGAGGATCATCCACCAAGCATTGTCCGTAATCAATGTCCCCAACGTCAAAGCTTCACTCAGCATCGCTCCCGAATATGAAAAATGCTGCGTCTTGTGCCCTACCGTTGCCAACAGTGTTACGAAGTAGATCAAGGCAGTGAGCGGTAGCAGCGGTCCGCTGAACTCGTCAACATGGACTAAGTTCCACCCCCACCAACTCCCCATCCATCCAGGACTCGCACTGCTACCCGAATAAACCAACAAAGTCGCTAAACCCAATGTTAAACCAGATGTCCAAAGACATATCCTTCTAGCTTCGATACTCGGGAGCAATCGAGTCAGAAAAAAACCGACCAAAGGCAACCAAGGCAGCAACTCAAACCACGGTAAGTTATTCACTCGACCACCTGCTTTCCTTCGTCGCCATTCTTCTTTGAACTCCCTTGCAAGTAGCTCATCCACCGATTCTCGATCCGTTCGCAAGTTCGAAAAAATCTCAAGAATGGTCTAATTACCCAACCTTCGATCAATGTATCCAAATAACCTCGCTCCAATGCAAAGCGATACCATTGCATCTGGCGCTGTGCACTTAATTGGGTCACCCAGATCGGCTGACCATTGGCTAACCTACCTCCAATCGCATTCTCCATCGCCCGATAGTCTCTAAGCAACGTCGGCGCTCGAAGCAGTTGCAATGAACGCAGAAACGCATGCCCGATGATGTGGATCAAAGCGAGATACCAAAGCCCCAGTCCGATCTCCATCACGATTATCCCCACTTGGCACACAGACGAAAAAGCCAATGCACTCTTGACGTCCGATTGAACTCGCGAGGCCATCGCCGCAAAGATCGCTGTGACTAACCCCAACATAAACACTACAACTCGAAGCCCCACGGAACCGGCGTAAAGCGGCCCCATGCGAAGCAATAGGTAAGCACCCAAGTGAATAGACAACGCGCCGTAGAAAACCGCACTCGATGGAGTCGGACCCTCCATCGCTCGAGGCAACCAACCTGAAAATGGTACCAAACCCGATTTCCCAGCAGCCGCAATCAACAACAAAATACCCACAATCCATGTCGACCAAGGATCGATATGCAATCCACCATCAGGCCAAGGCGAAGCGCTGACCATCCGCATGAACTCACCTTCACCCGTCAAGTGATGCAACAGCAACGCAGCTAGCAAAAAAGCACCATCTGCAATGCGATACACACCCCAGACCCAAAGCCCATTCTCAACCGGTGCCTTGCGCTCATGAAAATAAGCAATCAACAAAGCCGACGATAAACCGACTAACTCCCAACCAAAAAACAACGTCTCAATCGTCCCAGCCAAAAAGGCGAACAGCAACCCGACCAAGAACATCGAAAACGACAAAAAGAAACGATGGTAACCCGCATCCCCCTGCAAATAAATGTTCGCAAAAGATCCGATCACCCCCACCAATACAAAGGACATCAAGACCATCGGGATACTCAACCGATCGAACAAGAACTCCATGTGAAAGTGAAAATGCTCGGTCCCAATCTCGACAAAATTCCCTAAGTCTAAAACCGCTGCTCGCTCTCCATTCCACAACATAACCCCCAGGATTCCCAAGGCCGCACTGAAGCCCAAAGCAACAGATGCTTTCGCGATGCGATCAACGGTCGATTCCGACAACGGACGTTGCAGCAAACCACTGAGCCCAAGCACAACCAATGCGATCACCGGGAAACCCACCACGCCGGCCGCTAGAATCTGGATAACATTCATTTCGCACCTCCAATCTGCGCGATCTGCACAAGTGGTAAATGCTCTCGATGCATCCCGAAATAATCATGCGATGACAAATAGCATGGAGTCGGATCTGCTCCGCTGCGATAAGGGACAAAACAACCCGCTTCATAAAGCGAGATTTCTTGTGTCTGGGGCGATAGAGTGGCAAGCTGCACCCAGCCATTGCGCACCAATCGATCTAATCCAGGGTTCTTCTCCAAAATCCCCAAAACCTTCTCCGGTAACTGCTCAATGACAAACAGAATCCGCATCGGCTCATGAATCTCTACCATCTGCTGACTTAAACCGGTCCGCAAATCGCTTGCCGCTCCCTCCATCACTCCCAACAATGCAGTGATGTTGTGCGGAAGTTTTGAACCACACCCATACCGCTGATTGTCAACTGTTGAGAAGTAGTACTCGAGTGAAATACCCGAACACACAGGAATCACTGCTTGAAGTATCCGAGTCAAAACCGGTACGTCCGGCTTGTCTCTCGTCGGATCATACGAGGTTAAAAACGATCGTCGATCCATAAACAACCCTCGCGTGCGAATGCGACGCCCAACGAAACAGACCGCGTTCGTTGCATGGTTGTACTCCGGCCTAGCTTGAGCCAAGTCCTCTGCTCGCGCTTCGACATGCCTTAACGCTTCATGCGGATCCATAGCCAATGGTGCCGAAGTGAACCGCCGAGCACGCTCCAACGCATTAGCACTCCTGGCCCGATCGATCAACTCCTTCGCTTCCAGAAACTCCATGTGATGACTAGGCGGCAACCGATCGATGTCAAAGTACTCCATGTGGTCGCTACATGTATTGTGATAAGCACCCACAAATACAGTACTCTCTGGAATTTCCACCCCGCGTGCATCGAGAATCCTACGTACGCGATAATCATTCGCCATCAATGCAAATGCTCTCGCATTCGGGCCACCGCGTCCTCCTCCGCAAGCCCCGCAGTTGTAAGCGGACTCGTGCGGATTATTCAAGCTCGATGATCCATGCCCAACGATAAAGACAATCTTGGAAAACCGATGTAGCCCCAAATCTCCCAAGAGCCGCTCGACGATGTTCGCCATCTCTTCATGAGTAAATCCTCGATTGAGGTTCCCCTCGGGGGCACGCCCAGCTCCACCTCCCGCCCCACCTCCAGCCACATCTCCATCGATCCGCTCAATAAGCAATGTTGTCGCCTGATTGGGCCTAACCACTCTTGCGATAGCATCGCGCAAACGTGACGTTAACCGAGGAGCCAACACCCTCGCCACCATGGGTAAACTTGCCACCGAACCCAACAAACTTGTCACTACCCCAGCAACAAGCGTTCGGCTTCCTAAATGCAATCGATGCGAAGCTTGTCCGAGTACTCGTCTCGCTTCGGCTTGCCGACGCTGCAATTCTTGTTGCGATAACTGCCCAATCTCATCGACGAAATGCTGCGGCTTTAAGACAACCGGACACAACGGGATGTAGTGCGCATCAGATGCGGATCGGAAATACATCGGCACCGAGAAAAATCCCGCAGCACCAAAGGTCTCCACCTTCGGTTCAAGCTCCTCGAGATATCGCCGAAACGACTCCTCGCGGTCATCGATGCACGTGACTAATTGAAACAAAGGTATCTCTGAAGACTCCTTCGGTTGCCTCTGGTGAGAAATCGCATCGAGCACGCCGACGCGATAATGCCTCTCATAGGCTAAATGAAATATCCGCCGACGCTCCATCGTTGAGAAACTGCTGATCTCGGACATCAAAGCCTGCCACTGATGCCCCTTGAGCGACTCAAGATCCATCGGTGTCCACCCCAGCAACTGCGCGAGCTGAAACAAAAGAAACGCTCGCTGCTCGACCGTTTGCCTCACTCCACGACGCTGATGAAAACGCAACTCCTGCGCTAACCGCTCCATCGATAAACTTCCCTCGCGCACCGCCGGCCGATCCTCAAGCTGCGGTAACTCAGCCAACGCCCCACGCAAACTCGCGATATCCAATATCAATCGAATCGCAAGGTAATCGATCAAGGTTCCTCGGCTAGCAGGACGGGGCGTCCAGGCCGCATTGCTCTCTAACTGCCATAACATGCCCGCCCACCCAGGCAAACTAAGTAACGTGCTCTCGATGAAGTCTTCTACACCGTATTCTCGAACCCCGAGAAGATGCAGCGAATGAACGATCGATTCCATACTCGATCGACCTTGCTGGCGATCATCCGCAATTTCCGATGCAACCAACTGCAACCACTTCGGATGAAACGCACGAGTGACTCCATAGTAGTCTTGGAACAAATCGAACAAAGATCGCTCGCGATTAGGCATCACCCATTGCGCGAAACCTTGATCGGTCACACATCCCAAAAACCGAACCAACTGCTCGTGTACCCGCACGTCACAATCCACACCGTGCACTTGCAACAGAATGTCTCGATGTCGACGCACCGGCTGAATGTCATTGAAAACCTCACCAACCGACTGCGCACCCTCAATACATATCCGATGCAACCATTGCAGCGTCCGCTGCTCTAACTCTGCACGTTTTACCCCTCCAGCACTTAATTCATCGGAAACCTCGTTGAGCATTCGATCAGCGGTCTGACTAGCCACCTCTGAACGAAACTTCTTCAATGCATCGGTCTCTGCGATAAACCAACGCAACTCTTCATCCGGGCCACTGCGCACCTGATATCGCAGCATCATACGACGCAAAGCGATTCGCGTCGTCAAGAAGAGAACACACTGCTCCCCCTTCTCTCCAAGATCCCGCGCAAGCACCTCATCAAGATCCTCAAGCGTGATGCGACCTCGAGACAACTCCTCGCGATACCGATCCTCGCTCAGATAAGGCTCCGCTCCATACTGCTTCCACCCCTCGATTACCCCTTGCTCAAACGGCAAATGCTCAAAAGCATGCAAGGTGTTATGGTGAACAAAGACCGCAATCGGACCCTGACTCGGAAGGTAATGGATTGCATGCTCAATCGCATGCTCGACTTGCGACCGCGCAACAAGATACGTATCAGTATCTTCTCCCCTCGCAGGTTGAAGATCAGATGGCTCACTCACTTCGTTTTCCGTTCGTGTGGGATCCGGGGCTCGAAAACACCAACACGTATATCTTAAATACTCTTCATAGGAAAACGAAACCTCGATCCTATAACATCACCGTGAAAAAACTCTGTTCGGACCAGTTTCCCGCTCTATTACCGCTTAAGAACTCGTAATAGAGGCTTGAGAAATCAGTAGAGTAAATTTCACATGTTTTGCTGTGGTAAAACTTAGCTCGCAAGTGTGCGAAGAATGACTACTTGCGCCCAAAGCAAAACAGATGATTCTCACCACGAATCAATACGCTATCCCCAAACGGCACCGGGGAACCAATCACCGACTCCTCCAGATTGGTCTCGGAGAGTACTTCTAGCCCCCCTTCGTTTTTGATCTTGCCAACAAAGACAATGCCATCCTCTCGCGGTGCAATCAGTCGATCTCCCGCAATCAAAGGGGAAGAATAGAAGTTCGCTCGGCTCTTGGGAAACTCACCCTTCCAAACAGTCTTTCCCGTCAATGGCTCAACCGCTTCCACCTCACCATGATCTCGCACCAAGACGACTTGGCCCTTATGCACACAAGGCGTCGGCACAAAAGTTCCTACATCCTCTCGCTTCCATACATGATTGGTCTTGGTCGTATCTCCCGTACCATTCAATCGAATACCATACAATCGAGGAATCCCTCGGTCGTTGCGACCATAAGCGATGACTGCCATGCCGTCGACAACCACCGGAGTAGCAATCGCTGGCCAAAGTTGCGACGCATCCGGATTGAAGTCCCCGCATGAGTAAACAGCTTGGCCATCGGAACTGTTGTGGATGGTGATATGCTCAGCACCCCATACCAAAATGGATTCTTTGCCTTGGTATTGCATCACTAACGGTGTGGTATATCCATGATCGCACTCCGTCGGAGTCTTATAGTTCCGAGAAACTTTCCAAGCTACTTCACCCGTCTGCTTGTCAAAAGCTGCTAACCAAGACTCTCCCTGATGCATTCTCGCCATGATGACATGCTGTTGAGTAAGCACAGGTGAAGTACCATGATCCCAATACAAAGTATCCTTGCCATAGGCTTCGACCAAGTTCTTCTTCCACAACACTTTGCCATCAAGATCTAACGCAGCAAAAGTCCCACTCTTGAAATAGACGTACAGGGTCTTGCCATCTGTAATAGGTGACGCATTGCATCCCGATCCATTGCGATGCTTCCCAGCATCTTCTTGCTCAAAGGCCGTGGACCAAAGCTGCTTGCCGGTGGAGTCAATACAAATTACAGAGTCCTTCCCGTCCTGAGGCGCAGTCAACAAGATCTTGCCACTAACGTGAATCGGCGTCGAGCAACCTTTACCTGGCAATGGCGTAGACCACCGCAAATACTCTTTGCTCACCGCATCTGGAAACCCAACCCCTTCTACACTCCCAGAATCCTTCGGCCCACGCCAAGATCTCCAATCACTTCTCTCCTCACCACAAAGCGATCCCGATCCTACCACCCCCGCGCCAACCAACATCGCTGAAAAGAAGGAAACCCTAAAACCTCTGCCAAGCCAAACCGAACTCTTGTGTGTTAACATCGAAATCTTCTCCTATCCTATCTTTCAGACCTATGTTGAGCATTCCACTGCGAAGCTGAGCATTCTACGGCAGCCTCCATAGCCTAGGGCTGCTGGACGATGAATGCAAGAATTTACCGTGCGCTACAAGCCGACAAACTACGCCAAGCTAGCGAACCAAACCGATGATCTCCATCGCCAACGCACGATCGGCGCTGACCACCATCGGCTCGCAATCCATCGGACCAATCGGCTCACCTGTTCGCAAACTTAAAAAACATCCCCCGGCCTCATTGAGAATCGCATGGGGAGCCGCGATGTCCCAAGGCGCTTGCTTGACACTCTCTGAGTTGTTGTCGTGAACCACCGCCGATAAAGCGGTCGAACCATCGAGCAGTCGCATCGCAACCCCAGAGTGTGGCGGAAACGATGTGACTAACTTGGCACCCTCCCGCGTACGCAATTTGTTCCTCAAATAAGCAAACATCCCTGTCTCATACCGAGCATTCCCATATTGGTTCATATCGATCCAAACATCTTGCAATCGCCTCGGTGCCGGCAATTCCATTCGCCTGCCATCTTTGTAAGCCCCCATTCCAGCATGGGAATAAAAACACTCACCGGTCAACGGAAATAACACCACTCCAACCAACGGTAACTGTTGGCGATGCAACGCAACCAAAACCGATGGAAAAGGATCCCCCACCCGAAACAAAAAGGCGCTCGTTCCATCAAGCGGATCGACGTACCAACAATCACCAGAATCAGCCACCATCGTCGCTTCGGATTCCTCCGAAACAATGCTCGCCCGAAGCGAACTGCTCGCAAGCACTTCAAGCACCGCACCCTCGGCCCGCTTGTCGACCTCCGAGACCAAGTCCCCCACTCCCTTTTCAATGATCCCCGTCGGACGCCCAACCCAGTCGCGAATCACATTCGCTCCAGCCACCGCTGCACTCAAGGCAATTCGCAATTCTTCCGACATCCCAAGTCCATGCTCGGGCGCCTTCAACGGTTCTAATCCCATCGGATCTCCCTCAAACCCCATACGGTTGAATGACACCCCATACGGATTAATGAATTCGTGACTCGTTCAACAAACCTTGCTCATTCAAGGCCCAGTTTCTAGCACAAGGCCCCGTTTCTCATTCAAGACCGGAGATTCTAGGTGCTCGCCCCCCATTTTCCAACATCTCTGCCCGTAAACCACCCTATCTACCGGTGCAAACCCATTTCCTCCCTGGTAGAACATGAATTGGCGAATTCCTGCCAATTGAGTCACCAAAGCATGTCCACACCAGCACCAAAACTCAAGTACTTGCTATTCGACGTCGAAAGCATCCCCGACGGAGCCTTGATCGCAAAGACCAAGTACCCCGATCGAAACTATTCGCCAGAAGTCGCTGTTGCAATGTTTCGTCAAGAACTCCTCGACGAGACCGGCAAGGACTTCATCCCCTTCACCTACCACGTTCCAGTCGCACTCGTCATCGCAAAAATTCGCGAAGACTTCAGCCTCATGGAAATCGTCTCCCTCGACGAACCACTCCACCGCCCCGAAGCGATCACCAAGAATTTCTGGCTCGGCTGGGAAAAATACGCTCACCCCACACTCGTAACCTTCAATGGTCGCGGATTCGATATCCCACTGATGGAACTCTCCGCCTTCCGTTTCGGAATCAGCGCACCGGCTTGGTTCAACCTCTACGACCGAACCTACTCGCAAAACCGAAACCGCTATAACCTCGACTCCCACCTCGATCTTCACGAAGTTCTCACCAACTTCGGTTCCACCTGGTTCCGCGGAGGACTAAACCTCGCCGCATCCCTGCTCAAAAAACCCGGAAAGATCGATGTCCAAGGCGATATGGTTCTGGAACTACACCGCCAAGGACGACTCAACGAAATCAGCGAATACTGCCGCTGCGACGTACTCGATACCTACTTTGTCTTCCTGCGCCTCCAAGTCCTCATGGGGCGACTTGACCTCCAAGCCGAAGAACATCTGACCGCATCCACACGAAAACTTCTCGAAACCGAAGCCGATAAACACCTCGGGTACCGCTCGTACCTCCAAGCCTGGGACAAGGCTTAATCTTCGCCGATTAGCCAAGCTGATCGTGGTGGAAAAATCCCAAATCTAGGGATATTTCTCCCAACCACTCTATCCGGCACCCTTAGCACTACCCTTACGGCCGTAAATATCGTGTTAATTTGCCCCGATTGGGCAAAATGAATCCCCGTTTCGGTTGAAAAGGCGCCAGGATGTGCAATATTTGGAAACGCAAAGAGTGTTTTCTTTCAATCATACGGTTTTTTACCGCACTCGACTGAAAGATTACCGCCTCAAAAATGAAAGAACTCCATCAGCCAGCGGATGAATTTCCCGAACTCCTCTCCCCCTAACACGCAGCCCGCACCAAGCTCGATGAGCTCGGCAACAAGACGCTCGCGTCTGCGCGAACTGATTCGCCAGCACGGATTCGTCTCCCTGCCCGACCTGCGCGAAGCGACCGGGGTCAGCGAATCGACGATCCGACGAGATCTCGAATCGCTCGAAGAGACAGGAGAAGCGAAACGAACTCACGGCGGAGTGTTTTTCACCGGACCTGTCTCGACAATCCGCCAATTCCAACGCGGGAATCCAAACGATGGCGCTTGGGACAAAAAACGTTCCATCGCCCTCGCCGCCGCTTCCCTCGTCAATGACCATGACACCCTACTGCTCGACGGCGGTAGCACAACCTACGAACTCGCAAAACAACTCGTCGGCAGACCATTGCAAATCGTGACTAACTCCCTTCCCGTGGCAAACCTGTTCTCCGCAAACGACTCGGTTGACCTTGTCATCCTCGGCGGAGCTATCCACAACCGAACCGGAGTCACTCACGGACCTTACACCGATCAAATGCTCGAATCGATCAACGTCCAAAAAGCATTCTTGAGCGTAGCTGGGGTCAACGAAAAAGGCTTCTACAACTCGAACATGCTCCTCGTGGAAACCGAACGCTGCATGATGCGTGCGGCGGACCGCACCATCATCGTCGCCGACAGCACCAAGTTCGGACGCTCAAGCCTCGCGAGAATGTGCGACTGGTCGCAAGTCGACACCCTCGTCGTCGATGATGCACTTGAACAAACCTGGAAGGATCGCATCCCGCAGTGGAACACCCACTTGATCCTCGCAAGCCCGATGGCGCCGCCGGCACAAGATGGCGAACCCATCCAAAAATCATCGATCGAAAAATAATCAAGATAACCCGTCGAACCAAACGAACTCCTTTTTGAACTTGTTGCTCACCATGAATGCCGCTCCCAAAAAATTGGATACTTCCGATATCGATCCTTCTCGCATCGAAGCACTCGTGCGATCAGCGATCTCGCGTGCCCTCTCGCAACCCACAGCAGGTTCGCAAACTAACAGCTCCAACGCCGAATCGAACGCATCGGGCCCAGCGACGCCAAAGCTCGTTGTAAGCATCTCCGCGCGACACGTTCACTTGACGGATGAGCACGTTGAAAAGCTCTTCGGAAAAGGAAAAAAACTGACCCCAGAGAAAGACCTATACCAAGACGGGTTCTTTGCTGCCGCGGAGACGGTGATGATCGTCGGCCCGCGTCGACGCATGATCCCAAACGTTCGCGTGCTTGGCCCAACGCGTAAAGCAAGCCAAGTCGAACTGGCTTTCACCGATACGATCTCCTTGGGCATCGATGCTCCTGTTCGCCATAGCGGCGATATCAAAGGAACCCCTGGCTGCGTTCTCGTCGGCCCCGCCGGCGCCGTCGAGCTTGAAGAAGGAGTCATTCGCGCCGCCCGTCACGTTCACATCAATCCACGCGACTGCGCTTTCTACGGCGTGAAGAATGGTGATTTCGTCGGATTGAAAGTCAAAAGCCCACAGTGCTCGGTGACCTTCGACGACCTGTTGGTCCGCGAAGATCCAAACGCCAAACTCGAAGTCCACATCGATACCGATGAAGGAAACGCTTGTGATCTCGATCACGCAACCATCATCGAACTGATTCGTCAAGAACCATGCAAGTGCCATGGTAACCACTAATAAGTTTAAACCTGTTTAATCACTTTTTCCTCTTGGAGTATGCATCTTATGGCAAGAAATAACGAAGCTCTCGGCATGATCGAGACCAAAGGCTTTATCGCCCTGGTCGAAGCCGTCGACGCAATGATGAAGGCAGCAAATGTCAAGTTCCTCGGTTGGGATAAAGTCGGTAGCGGCTTGGTCTCGGCTTTCGTCAGCGGCGACGTCGCTGCCGTCAAAGCAGCCACCGATGCGGGCGCTGCGGCTGCTGGCCGAATCGGCCAAGTCCTCAGCGTTCAAGTCATCGCACGACCACACGATGACCTGCCAAAGGTTCTCAAGATCTCGGCTCCTTCGGCTTCGGCTGAATAACCGATCGCCAATAAGGTAGACACCTTACCATGGCTACGAAACCTTCGCCGGCTAAAACTTCACCCGTTAAAACCACGCCGGCAAAAACTTCGACTACGAAGAAAGCTCAAGCTGCACAAGTCGTCGCTCAGAGCACCCCTGCAACCGCAACACCCATTGAACAAATTCCCTCGACTATCACTGAAAGAAAGATTGCTACGAACATGCAAAACGCAATTGGATTGATTGAAACCAAGGGCCTGTTGGCTCTGATCGAAGCTACCGACGCGATGGCTAAAGCAGCTAGCGTTGAAATCGTTAAGCGTATCGATATCGGTGGCGCTTACGTCACAACCGTCGTCAGCGGCGATGTCGGATCCGTCCGAGCTGCCGTAGAAGCCGGTGCTGCTGCCGCTGCTCAAGTCGGTGAACTTGTCAGCAGCCACATCATCCCACGACCTTCCGAAGGTCTCGTGTCGGCATTCTTCAAGTAGTTCTTATCGTCAAGGATCGACAATGAAAGTCCTCGTCGCAAATCTAGGTTCCACCAGTTTTAAGTATCGACTATTCGACATGTCCACCGAGCAGCAACTCGCTCGCGGCGGTGTCGAACGTATCGGTTCTCCCGTCAGCCGTTGCTTCGTCGAAATCAACGGCAAACGCACTGAGTCCGATGAGTCGGTTCCTAATCACGGTGTCGCCGTTGATGCTTGTATCCGTCAACTCACCGACCCCACGTCGGGATGCTTGAAGGATCCTTCGGAAATCTCCGCAATCGGTTTTAAAGCCGTCCACGGCGGACGAATCTCCGGAGTTCAAGTCATCAACGACGCAGTCCTCGATGCTATGGAGGAAATGAACTCGGTGGCCCCAGCGCATAACCCGCCTTACATGGCTGCCATGCGCCAACTGGCAAAGACGTCTTCCAAAATCCCTTTGGTCGCCGCCTTCGAAACCGACTTTCATCAATCGATCCCAGATGCTTGGAAACGCTACGCGATCCCCGATGCGATCGCAGAAGCCCTCCCGATTCGAAAATGGGGTTTCCACGGTGCCTCTCACCGATTCATCGGCTGGCGCACCTCCCAGTTACTCGGAAATCCAAACGCCCGTGTCGTATCGTTGCACCTCGGAGGTAGCTCCTCCCTGGCAGCTATCCGCGCCGGTAAAAGCGTCGCGACCACCATGGGTATGAGCCCTCAAACAGGTCTCCCCCATAACAATCGCGTCGGCGATATCGATCCCTATGCATTGCCGTTGATGATGAAGCACACCGGACTCGGTCTCGAAGAGCTTCTGAAAGTCTTGGCAACCGAAGGTGGCCTGCTCGGACTCTCCGGAGGACTCTCCAGCGATATCCGAGACCTCGAAGATGCCGCTTCGAAAGGACACGCCAAAGCCAAACTGGCAATCGATGTTTTCGTCGCGGAAATCCGACGTCAACTCGGCTCCATGCTGGTCGCTCTCGGCGGCGCTGATGCGTTGGTCTTCACCGGTGGTATCGGTGAAAATGCAACCGAGATTCGTCAAGCGGTCTGCCAAGGTCTCGATGACTTAGGTATCTCGCTGTGCTCGTCGAAAAACCAATCTGTCGGCAAACTTGCCGATAAAGAACAACGGATCGATGACGCAACAAAAAGTAAGGTCCAAATCTGGATCGTACCGACCAACGAAGAACTCATCGTCGCTCGACAAACCGTCGAAGCGATCAAACCCTAATGCATCGATCAATAAACCCGAAGCGATCCCGTGGCTGATTTCTCCTACTAACTGATTTCTCCCACTAATCGTTTCAACCATTCAGGTTATTCACCAACATGTTTGTCGCCAAAGTATCTGGCTCCATCGTCTCGACCCAAAAAGTCGATTCGATGACCGGCCAAAAACTACTGATCGTCGAGCCCTACCGGATCGAGCCGAAGGATCGACAAAGCATGGTCACCACCGGAAGAACGTTTATTGCCGTCGATGCACTCGGCGCCGGTGTCGGCGACCTCGTTCTGATCACCCAAGGCAGCTCGGCTCGCTTCACCCCCGAAACCGGAAAACTACCCATCGACTGCGTCATCATCGGTATCGTCGATACTGTTAGCCTCGAAAAAAACAACGTTTACAAACGTCAATAAAGCACCATGCAAATCAACGAAAACCTCATCCGCTCCGTTGTGGAACAAGTCATCAGCCAAGTCCGCTCGCAATCGGCGACTTCAAGCAGTTCCCCCGCAAGCAATTCACCAGCTCGCGGACACTCAGGCCTCTTCGATAACGTCGACCAAGCTGTCACCGCAGCCCGCAGCGCTTTCGAACAACTTCAACAACGACCCATCGAAGATCGAAAGAAGATCATCGATATCATCCGACGTATCTCCATCAGCCAATGTGTCGAACTCGGCACCATGGAAATGGAAGAAACCAAAATCGGACGTCTCGTTCACAAAATCGAGAAACTCAAAACCCTCGGCGAGAAAACCCCAGGCGTCGAATTCCTCAAAACCGAATGCTACAGCGGCGACCGCGGCCTCGCTGTAATCGAACACGCACCCTTCGGTGTCATCGGTGCAATCACCCCCGTGACCCACTCCCTGCCCACCATCACCGGCAACGCGGTCAGCATGATCGCCGGCGGGAACACTCTCGTAGTGAATCCACACCCAAGCGGCCGCAAAGTCGCTGCCGAAGGTGTGAGACGATTCAACGAAGCGATTCGCGCAGAAGTCGGCATCGACAACATCATCAGCTTGATCTGTGAACCAACTCTCGACACCGCGCAACAGCTCTTCAAGCATCGCAAGATCGCTTTGATCTGCGTCACCGGCGGACCCGCCGTCGCTCGCGCTGCTCTCAACAGCGGAAAACGTGCTGTCGTCGCCGGCCCCGGAAACCCTCCTGTCGTCGTCGATGAAACCGCTGACCTTGATCTCGCCGCCCGATGTATCATCCAAGGCGCATCGTACGACAACAACCTTCTGTGTATCGCAGAAAAAGAAGTCTTCGTGGTCGATAGCGTTTTCGATGCCATGA
Source organism: Planctomycetota bacterium (assembly GCA_046051705.1). Lineage (GTDB taxonomy): Bacteria > Planctomycetota > Planctomycetia > Pirellulales > Pirellulaceae > JBKCUI01. The sequence continues at coordinate 26,472 of JBJONT010000398.1, forward strand.
TGGATGCGATGAGCCGAGCCGGCGCCGTCCGTCTGCAAAGCGCCGAAGTCGATCGCCTTACCGGTGCTGCAATGCAAGTCGTCGGCGAAGGTGCCGACAAACACTTCGCTCCACGCAAAGAACTGCTCGGTCAAGACGCGGTCAAACTCGCGGAAGCCGCAGGACGTCGCGTCGATCCTTCCGTCGAACTCCTCTTCGGCGAAACAGGTTTCGATCACCCATTCGTTCAAACAGAACAAATGATGCCCTTCGTCCCATTCGTCCGCTGCCCGAACTTCGAAAAAGCAGTCGAATGCGCTCAGCAAGCCGAGCATGGTTACCGCCACACAAGCATCATCCACTCCCGAAACGTTCGAAATATGACGATCATGGCTCGAACCATGGATACGACCTTGTTCGTCAAGAACGGGCCTTGTATGGCAGCTCTCGGACTCGGTGGCGAAGGCTACCTGTCCTTCTCGATCGCAGGCCCAACCGGAGAAGGCGTTACCACTCCTATGACCTTCACCCGCGAACGCCGTTGCTCGTTGATCGACGATCTGTTCATCCTCGGCCGCTAACTCACTTACAAACTAGCCCCACTACCTATGCAACTCGCCATCGTCCTTGGCAATGCGATCTCGACGGTTAAACACCGCAGCTTGGAAAACGTCAAGCTGTTGGTATGCCAACCGCTTGCCGCTGATGGCTGCTCTCGCGATGGGGCTCCGGTGATCGTCGCCGATTACCTCGGCGCCGGTGCAGGTGAGAAGATTATGCTCACGAGCGATGGTGCCGCAGTACGCGAATTATACGGTCTGCAAAATAGCCCCCTGCGTTGGACTGTCCTCGGACTCGTCGATGCCGATTTGCGAAACAACAAGCCAACGAAAGGAGCTCAATGATGATTCAAGCTCCACTGAATAAGCTGGCAATCGACGGGATCGACATCGAACGTATCGTAAGAGAAGTTCTCGCTTCGCTCGTATTTGAACCGACCGCTCCTACGGTATACACATCCCCCGCCGTTATCGCCCCTCAAGCCATAACCAACGTTCCAACTTTAAACAACGCACAAGCTAGCAACACAGCGTTAGCAAGCAACACCACATCAGCCGACAATTCCGAGCCAGTTTTTGTTCAAGACTCGGTTGTAAGCATTCAAGTCCTGAAAGCATTACCCGCAGGGACTCGCCGCGTGAGGCTCACCCCTCAAGCCTTAGTTACCCCCGCCGCAAAGGACTGGTTCCGCGAACGACGCATCGAATGGGTTCGAGGTGATTTCCCCACGATAGAATCCTCGGCAACCAGTACTGCATCAAACAGCACTACAACCAACAACGGTCTAACAAGAATCATCCCAACGAGGGTTGCTTTAACGGCGGAAGCCTCCGCTGCGAAGTCGATGCATCCAAAAGGTGCGAATCCGATCGCAAGTCTTGCGACCCCAGTAAAAATTCAAACAGAAATCGCAACTCCACCCCTGTTTATCACCGGTTCGGTGCTATGGTTGCGAAGCCTGGAAAAACAGGTTTGTCCCAAACAAACCAAACTCGATGCGATGCAGTCAGACGATGCAGCCGCCATCCGAGCCGTCGCCTCCGCTTTGCGATCCGGTCACCGCGCTGCGGTCGCGATCGTCCAAGCTCCCCACTCTGCACTATGGCAATCCGCAAGAGACGAAGCCTTGCGTCCTGCCGTTGTCTCCCAGTGGAGCGACCTGACAGACATCCTTTTCGAAGTCCCTGCAAACCTGCTGATCATCCCAGCAAAACGTTGGACAATCCCGGGCGTTTGCAACGTCATTCGTAAGTTCACCGAACAGATTCAATCGAATCGTTAGCCACGAAACACATCCTCCTAACTTCCCAAAACACACCATCGGACAATGCATATTTACCGAGTCGTAGGAACAGTTACCCTGAGCAAGTCGCACCCGACGACCCTTGGTGCTGTTTTGAAACTTGCCGAACCTATCGGCGAATCGCTCGTCGGTAACCCTGCCGCAGAACCCGATGCCGTGGTTGTCTGGGATGAACTCGGCGCTTCCGTCGGTAGCATCATCGCAGTAGCCGATGGAGGAGAAGCAGCACAGCCCTTTCGCCCAGAACTAAAGCCTGTCGATGCGTACAACTCCGCAATCCTAGACGAAATCAATATCCAGTATCAATTCCCAAAAGAATAACTACGAAAGACTAACACCACGAGTTTGCTATGATCAACGCACATAAAATCAAACAAGACATCTGCGAAATCGGACGACGACTCTACGATAAAGGTTTTGCTGCTGCAAACGACGGTAACATCACCGTTCGTATCAGCGACAACGAAGTCCTCTGCACCCCAACAATGCACAGCAAAGGATTTCTCAAAGTCGAAGATATCTGCTTGATCGACATGACCGGCAAACAACTCGCTGGGATCAAAAAACGATCGAGCGAAGCTCTGCTTCACCTGGAGATCTACAAGCAACGCCCAGATATCAAGAGCGTCGTACACTGCCACCCACCCCATGCAACCGCTTTCGCAGTTGCTCGCGAACCGATTCCCCAATGCGTGTTGCCCGAAGTAGAAGTCTTCCTCGGTGATGTTCCAATCACCAAGTACGAAACCCCAGGTGGACAAGCTTTCGCGGACACAGTATTGCCGTTTGTCGATAAGACCAACATCATCATCCTCGCCAACCACGGAACGGTAAGCTTCGGGGTCGATGTCGAGCAAGCCTACTGGTGGACAGAAATCCTCGACGCCTACTGCCGAATTCTGATGCTCGCTCGTCAACTTGGACACGTCAGCTACTTCAACGAAAAAGAAGAGCGCGAACTCCTCGACCTCAAGCAAAAATGGGGTTGGGCCGATCCTCGCAACACCGAGGAATTCAAGAACTGCGACATCTGCGCGAACGATATCTTCCGAGCTTCTTGGAAACAATCCGGGGTCGATCGCCGTGCATTCCCTGCACCACCAGCGATGAAGAACGCAAGCGATGCAAATCCAGCGATCTCCGGAGCATCGAGTGCCGCTTTGAACGCAGCCGTTAGTGCAGCAGTCAGCCAAGCCGTGGCAGCCGGTGCCCCACCGGTCCTCCGCGCTACACCAGCCGCAGCACCATCTGCACCAGCAGCTTCGAACGGTGCATCCGCAGCAGGACTCGACATGGAACAACTCGTCCAGTTGATTACCGCTCAAGTCATCCGCGAACTGCAAAAGTAAGCCGCCGATAGGCAGTCGCAGTACGCGAAACCTTGGCACATTGAATCATCAGACTTAATCAACATAAATAAGCATCGCAACTAGGCATCGAAGAAAGTACAGATCATGAAGGTAAGCATCGTTGGTGGTGGTGGGCTCGTCGGCTCGTGCGCAGCATACGCACTACAATGTGGTGGTATCGTTCGAGAAATCGCGTTGCTCGATGTTAATGCGAATCTCGCTGCCGGCCACGCTCTTGATCTGATGCACGGAACACCTAGCATCGCCGATCAATTGATGACCTCCGGCGGATATGAACACATCCCAAGCTCAGATGTGGTTTGTATCACAGCCGGTTTGCGACGCAAACCAGATGAATCTCGATTGGATTTGATCAATCGAAACACAGATCTGTTCTCATCGATTCTCACTGAGATTCAAAAAGTGGGTTTGAAGAAATCCGCAGTCGTACTCGTCGTCTCGAACCCCGTGGATATCTTGACGTCGCTTGCCGCATCCAAACTCGGATTGCCGATTTCGCAAGTCCTTGGGCTCGGTACCCAACTCGATACGATCCGCTTCCGATCGTTGATTTCAGAAGCCCTACAAACGGCTCCTACCCAGACCAACGCTCTGATTCTCGGTGAACACGGAGACAGCATGGTTCCGATTTGGTCCAGCGCTACCGTTGGCGGCCTAGCCTTGGACAAATACCCCGGCTGGAATGGAGCACTTGCTGATAAAATCTTCGCTCGGACCAAAGGCTCCGGAGCTGAATGCATCTCGAAGAAAGGTGGAGCCGGTTTCGCCGTTGGAGTCGCGATTCGCGACGTGATTCATGCAGTTGCTTTGGATCAGAACCGAATCATGCCCGTGAGCACCGTCCAAGATGGTGCATGCTACGGAATCCGCGATGTTGCAATCAGCGTTCCCACCGTCGTTGGCCGTGGTGGCGCAATTCAACGAATTGAAATCGACATGTGGCCAAAAGAACTCCAAGGCTTGCGTGCCAGCGCCGCTGCCATCAAACCAACCTTGGACACCGTCATGAAGCGAGTCGGCTAAACACACCCCTCCCTCGCTCCCTCTCGTCCCTCCCTGTCTTCTTCTCCCTATCTCCCCTCCCTGTCTCTTCTTCTCTGTGCCTCTTTGTTTCCCCCCGCGTGCATCCCGGACGGAACTTGAAACACAGAGACACAGAGAGCACAAAGATGGGTTGGGTAGAGACTGCGTACTACTTCTGTCAGCAACCTCCCGGACTGCACCCTCACGCACTGTTCCGCTTCACACTATTCCCTTCCGTTCTGTGACCTCTGTGCCTCTGTGTTTCCCCCCGCGCGCATCCTGGACGGATTTGGAAACACAAAGACACAGAGAGCACAAAGATGGGTTGGGTAGAGACTGCGTCTCTACGGTTTTACATCCTGCATCTGAGCCGAGAGATACTCGATCAAGTCGATGAACTCCGACGGTGCAACGGTCGACGCTGCACCCTCTGGCATCGAACTTTGTTGCAGCGTCTTCCTCTCTTCGATCTCACTCTTCGAAATCTTGCGGCTCTCTTTGCCGTCGAAAATCTCGACGGTGTCCGCTGTCTCAGAGACGAGCAAACCAGTCACGATCGTTCCATCGTCCGTCACGATCGCAGTCGAACGATACTTCTCGGCAACCTCTGCATTGGGGTCGACGATCGATTCAATGATCTTCGTTCGCGCCATTCGCTTCGCAACACCAGCAAGGTTAGGACCGAACTCGCGCCCATCACCATTGCCTACCTTGTGGCAAGACGTGCAGTTACGTGTGAACACTTCGCGACCTCGGTTGACGTCCCCCTTGATATCCGTAAGAGCCGTCATCGCTTTATTGCGTTCTTCCGCTGGCTTCGGCTCCTGAGACATCAAGACTTGCAAGTGCGGTAGCGCTGCGACACCGGTTGCATTCGAAGCCATCAACTGGGCAACCATTTGCTTGCCTCGTTCGGAGATCGCCGGAATACTTCCTGCTACGAAATCGCTGATCCATGTTCGCTCATTCGCTCCTAACGCATGCTGCACGGTGTAGTCTCTCCAGTAGTCAGCCGGCGCACTAGTCATTGCAAACAAAGCATTCATCGCGGGTTTAGTCGCCATGAAACTCAGCCCGCGTGCGACTTCCGTCTGCACTCGCGGATGCGAATCTACCGCCGCCGCGATGAGCATCTCTTCCGCTTGAGGGATTTCATCGCGGTTGTCCGCCAAAATCCTCACCGCCGCTGCTCGCGCCTCTGGAGCTTTAGCCCCACGAACCACTTTGGCTAACAAGTCTGCATCGATCCGGTGATGGGATTGCTGAATCCAAAGAGCTTCGCTGCAATACCGATCGTATTGAGGCGAGGCGGGGTCTTTACTCGCAAGCCACGTGTTGACCGCTGCAAGGACTTCTGCCTCAGGACGATCCCGCAACTCACGACGAGCTCGATAATGGGTTCTCCATTCATACTCGCTGAGCTGTTCGAGAAGCTCCGGAACCGACTTCCCATGCTGCGTCACCGGCGTAACTAAAGGACGATCGGCATAGACCAAACGGTACAAACGGCCGCGAACGTGGTCGCGGTTCGGATCGCGCTGGCTGTATTGCATGTGCCCCACAAGTGCATTGGCCCAGTCGCCAAACCACAAAGCACCATCGGGACCAATCTGAGGATCCGCAGGCCGGAAATGCTTGTCGGCGGAGCGAATCAAATCGTTGGGTGTACCATCCGCATTCTTAATCCGCGCTCCACTGTATCCACCACCATCATCGTTGACGGTGAATCGTGGCATCCCATTCATGTTGATCACACATGCATACGTGAATTGACCTTGAACACTCTCAGGGAAATTTCGGCTGATAAGGAATTCGCAGCCAAGTGCTGGCCGCATACCTTCATTGTTGAACACAAAGTTCAATCCTTGGCGTCCGCGAAACTGGGCTCCTGAAAGAGGAGTATCCCAAGCGTGATTGGCGGTCGTCCCGTCCCCGACGATTCCTTGCCCCCAATTGTTGAAGACGTAACACCACATATTGTATTGGCCAGGTAACGAAAATTGCCTGATCTTGAGGGTTCGCGGATCCATCACATAGGCTCCTCCGTCCCCCTTGCTGCGGTGAGGCCCCCAAGGAGTCTCCAACGTAGTGCTCGTTGCGATCCCTTCGAGCATATGAAGCAACCCGCCGTGGTTCCATTCGAAAGCTCCACACGTATGGTGCGTATCGTCGGTTGCCCATCCGTCCATCAAGTGAATCACCTGATCGGCTTTGTCATCACCATCGGTGTCTTTGAGGAACAAAAGCCGTGGCTGGTCAACTACCAAAACCCCACCATTCCAGAACTCAAATCCAGTCGGACAATGCAATTTGTCGTAGAAAACCTTCGAAACATCTGCTTTTCCGTCGTTATCTGTGTCTTCGAGAATCACAAGTTTGTCGCCTGGACGAGCATCACCCGGCTTCCATTGAGGATAAGTCGGCATACAAGCCAACCAGGCGCGTCCCTTGTTGTCGAAGTTCAATTGCACGGGCTTAGCAATGTCCGGGAACTTTGTCTCGTCAGCAAATAGCTCAATCTTGAATCCTTCTGGAACTTGGGTCTCGGCGATGAATTGCTCAGGACTCAAGTAACGAAGCGATTCGGCTTCCGAGTACTTTTGCCTTGGATCACCAAATCGGGTCTGCGGAACGAATAGCTCACCGGTTGTATCATCGCTCGGCGCGGAAGGTACCGGTTTGCCTTGTGCAATATCCCAACAATACTGGTCTCGCACCTCGGCCATGCGACGAATCTTGGCGTATTCCAGTGGAAACGTTTCTTTGTCCCAAGTTCTTCGTCCACCATAAACGTACCAACCATTGAGCATGCGGTAGTCTTGAAGATGCACCCAGCTCTTATCGTTGATCGCAGCGCGGAGTTTTTCGAACTTGTTGGTATCGAACAAGTTCTTGTCTTGGGATAGTTTCGCTAAGTCAGCTTGGAAAAGCTGCTCCGTGAGAATCTTTGCAATCGCTGCATCACCCTCTTCGTTTAAATGGCAACCATTGATGGTGTACTGCAAACCAGGTTGCTGCGCAAAAAGCTTGAACGTAGGAGTGAACAAATCGACAAAAGCCAAATTGCGATCCTTGGCGACTTGGGCTACCGCCGCTGTATAGACCGCCAAGCGTTGATTCTCATCCAAACCGGTCGGTAAAAATCGGGAGTCGGTTGCCTCAAAAGCGATCGGTGAAACAAGAACAAAGCGAGGGGTTTTGGAAACCGAATTTCTTGGGTAAAGATTGGAAATATGCTCCAAATACTGAGCGTACTGCCCCTTGAATTGCTCGACCGCATCAACTCCCGAATAGGATTCGTTGAAACCGAAAAAGCAAAGATATGTGTCGGCTGAGAACACCTTCATCGGGTCATCAATGGCGGTATAGTCCGCCGATCTTTGCTGATTGTTGACCGCTTCAGCAGGCCTTGCAAAATTCCGGACCACAAGGTTTCGGTCTGCATGCAACAGATGCAGATAGGTTTCAAAGTTCCCAAATAGGTTCATGCGTTCGGCAAGGGAGTTACCCACCAAAGCGACCTTTTCACCGGGAATGAATCGAAGCGGAATCGTGCTTGGGGTAAGCTCAGGGCGTTCCTGCCCCCGCAGAGCACTTAGCTGCATCACGCTAAATAAAGCGAAAACAAATGGAATGGCAGACCGAAAGATCGTATCTCTAAACATCGGATGAAACATCTCCGAAAGGACTATCGAGGAAGGACACTACATAGATAAGGGTATCATAATTCGTAGCGTGTAAATTTGCCATGCAGGCTCAATTCCATCCGTTTAAGCTCCCCTTCTTGTGCTTCTGAGAACTCTGCTAGCAAACGCGTCCCCGAAAAGAGCTTGCCGAACTCGAGAATTCGTGCAAATCGTTCACCGAGCTTGACTTCACCGCGAACCATCTGTATCATTACACGTAGTACAGTTAACACAGGGGCGTTCGCATGGCATTGACAATTCGAATCGTTGCAGGAAGCACAGCACCGATCTACAGGCAGATCGTCGACCAAATCACACGTAGCGTTGCGTCGGGTGAGCTGTCGGTGGGCGAGTCGGTACCTAGCGTCCGGCAACTGGCTCGAGAACTAGTGATCAACCCGAACACGGTCGCCAAAGCCTATGCCGAGCTGGTCGATAACGGTTTCCTAGAAACTCAAGCCGGCAAAGGGTTCTTTGTTGCCAAACGCAGGCAAGTGTACTCCAAGACGGAGAGACTTCGGCGGATCGACGAAAGCATCGATCAACTCGTAAATCAAGCGATGACGCTTGATATCGAGCCCGACGTGATCGTCCAACGCTTGCAGCAACGGTTTGAAAAGAACTTAAAGCCTACCAGCGACTAGCTGGATGCCGCATCTTTTACCTGACACTTCTCTATCTGTTTCCATTCAAAACGAAGGAGCGAATCGATGTCGTCGATCGCAATTTCCGCTGATAACCTGACTCGATACTTTGGCAGCACCCCTGTCGTGCGACAAATCTCCTTCGATATTCCTGTAGGAACGGTCACAGGATTGCTGGGGCTCAACGGAGCCGGCAAATCTACATTGATCAAGATGCTGATGGGCTTGCTCACCCCCACGCGAGGTTCATGCTCGGTTCTCGGTGTCGATAGCACCACGCTGAACTCAGCCACCCGAGCTCGCATCGGCTACACCATAGAAGGGCACTTCGCCTACGGCAGCATGACAGTGCGTGAGTCAGAGCAGTTGCAATCGGAGTCATTCCCAAGCTGGAACCCTACGTTATTTCAGAACACGATTGATCGGTTTGGAATCCGCCCATCATCGCGAATTCGTACTCTGAGTCGAGGACAACGAGCGGGCGTTTCAATCGCTCTAACCATGAGTAGCAATCCGGAATTGCTGATCTTGGATGATCCCGCGCTGGGCTTGGATCCCGTTTCTCGCAGAGCCCTCAATGAAACAATTCTCCAATTCATGGAAGAAGGCCAACGCACCGTCCTCTTGAGTAGCCATCTGCTCGATGACATCGAACGCGTGACGGATCGCGTCTTGGTAATGGTCGATGGTCGCATATTGGTGAACAGCTCCGTATCGTCCTTCTTGGAACGAGTTTCCATCTGGACGTGCGATTCCAACGAAGAGCCTCGACAACTACCCCCAGTCCCCGGATTGATTCATGCCTATCAGGCAGGTCGTCGCCTGACCATGGCGGTTGTAGATGTAGATCAGGAATCTCAAGCTGCGATGGTACGGATCGGTGGCCAGTCGTTGACGCGAAGCGATTCTTCATTTGACGAGAGTGTGATCGCTTATCTATCTCGCTCGCGAAGCTCGCATTCGTTCTTATCGAAAAACCCTACAGCGACCTCAACCAACTGAGTAAGAACCAGGAAAGGAACAAAGCGATGAATGCTCTGCTTCGTAAAGAAATCCGCGATGCGGTCCGATGGCTTCCGTTGGGTATCCTGCTACTCAGCTTGCTGTTGGCTTATCTGTGCCAAAGGATGTATGCACCTCAATTATCGAGCTTGATATTCACAGCGACTTGGTTCTCTGCCATGCTCTATGGATCATTCTTGTCTCTGGCGACATTTCTACCCGATGAACGCGAAGCGGCCCGCGCTTTTTTGGTTCATCGTGCGATCACTCCGAATCAGATCTTTCGAACACGCGTGACCGTGGGATTATTGGTTTACAGCTTGGGAATGCTCATCCCGCTCGCCCTACTAGCAGCTTACCTAGCAGCCATCGGGCCAGAACGATTGCCAGTGAGTCCATGGCAAGTAGTCCCTGCGGTCGCATTGGTTGCCGTCGGCTCGATCTTTTACTTCGCAGGCATTCTCATCGCCTGTCGATCGGCAAATTGGTTTGGAACACGCTTGCTCCCTTTAGCCACCGCAGTCGCCGGCAGCTTCCTGTCGATTTGTGTGCTAGCCGGCGCCCCACTCTACGTTACCCTCCCGACGTACCTTTTATCCTGCGCATCTGCTTTGCTGATGGCTTTCGCCGCACGCCATGCCTTCGTTCGGCTACCAGCCCAAGTCCATCCTACACGAGTCCGCTCCGAGTCGCTCCCCATACGCATCGTACTACTATTCGCAAGCATCCTAATTGCAGGAGCATTAGGTCTAGCACCCCTGAGCTTTCTCATAACGCCAAAATATAGATACCCAACAATCGAATTCGATAAAGATGGCATGCCAGTTTATGTCATTCGTGGCAATCTAATCCGAAACGGCAAAAACGAAGTACTGGATTCGATCCCGATGATCGATCCTTCGGAACCAAAACCAGAGCGGATCGAAACTTCCGCTTTTGGAACGCCATTCATGCTGTTGGCGCTAACTGATAACTTGAACAAGTTCGATCCGACCTTTCTGCAACAGATTGGTGATCGAACAGTATTCTTCGACCCATCGGGCTACTTGCTCATATACCAATCGCATCAAGTCTTCGGTAACGTCCTCGAATGTGTCGTCGCTTCTAACATGGTAACACTCCCCCACGAACCCCGTGGGACCCCCTTGCAGAAGATCCCTCGATTCCTGATGCATGAATCATTCCCTCAGATCAACTTCGGCGTTCCAGCAAACCAACCTCCCCCGATCCCGTTTTACAGCGTTAACGAATGGGTGCTTGCCGCAAGCGAGGGGATTCTTAAGGCGAATCTAGAGAATCGCACCGTCGAGTTACTGCTAAATGAACCGATCGATTCCGTCGGATTGTCCCTTACAGGAGACTCGCAGCGAGTCGCTATCCATTCCGGAGATTCCCTGCAAGTCTTTAAAAGTAATGCATCCGAACCCGGTGTTCCACCATCGCAGTTCACTCTAGAGGCAACGCTGGATACTGGCGCAAACACATACGGACTTTTCTCCTACCGTGATAGCGCAAACTGGACTTACTTGGACGGCTTTACAAGGCAGCGAAGCTATAAAGTGACTCGTAGTATCGATGGCAAGACGCGTAAATACGAGTTCGCTGTCCCCGATGAAACGATTAAGTCCATGAGCGTGGGACAAGGCGAATCTCCATTTGTGTTCGGGGCAATGCCTCCTTTGCTAAGCGTTGGTAGCTCGGTAATGGCGCAAAGGTTTTCCAACGCAAAAAGCTTCGACACGATAAAGATCGACTACCTACCATTGCTCATTCAAGTATTGGTTGCCGTTACGTTGACCGTTATGGCGACGAAGCGGCGAGGACTTAGCTCGAGACAAACGACGATCTGGAGCGCGCTCGCCGCTGTGCTCGGGCTCGGTGTGCCACTCGCGGTAATAGCGATCTATCCGGCTACCGTGTACGAGATTTGCAGCGGATGCCAACGACGAAGGCGCGTCGAAAACACTCTTTGCGAACACTGCGGAGCGGACTGGGAGCCCTTGGGTAGAGAAGGAATCGAAATTGTCGAAAATGAAGCGCCTTGCACAGCGATAAGCCAACCGGCCTGAGCACCCATGTGATCTGCGATCGGCTTGGCTCCCGTTATCCACTTTGCCCCCGAATTCTAGAGGAGATGCGCACAGGGACAGTTATAATCGGCGGGTAAACTGGCATCGGACGGGGATTTAACGGCGGATGCACTAACCGTTCCGTGGCATGCTTAGTCCCAGGAGTTATTGCATGATTGAAATCAAATATTCCGGCGATGCCCTTTGGGACAGGATTGAACGAGCGGTGGAAAAGGTCAAGGATCGTTTACGACGTGTCACACGAGCCCTTAATGCCGCCAACATTCCCTATGCGGTAGTAGGTGATAACGCTGTCCAGCATTGGGTTTCTCAAGTGGATGAGTCCGTGGTCCGCAATACTCAGGACGTAGAAATCATTCTCAACGAACCCGACCTAAATCATGCGATTGAGGTATTGGAGAAAGAAGGCTTTATCTTCAAGCGTTCATCTGGAATCTCAATGTTACTCGATGGACCAAACGCAAAAGCACGTGATGCAGTCCATGTCCTTTTTTCAGGCAAAAAGGTTCGCGATGAGTACCCGGATCCTGTTCCTGGAATTGATCAATATGAAATGATGGCGGAGGCACGCACACTCCCACTCGATCGCCTGGTATGTATGAAACTTACATCTAACCGCGCCGAAGATCGGGTCCACATTCGAGACATGATTTCAGTCGGCCTGATTGATGCAACCTGGCTTGATCGATTCTCTGCTGAATTACGGTCAAGATTACACGAATTGCTCGAAGATCCTGACGGCTGAAAGCATCCTGAAAATACAACCGGCACTGCGTTTTGTTTGCCAACACACTCATCATCTAGTCACCGCGTGACACTGTAGTGGCATCGTTCACGCAGAAAGAAATCGTTCTTGACCAACTCCTCCGCGCTGATCGTTTCTCGACAAGCCAAGGGTTCTTGGAAATCGCCATCCCAGCAACCATATAGCTCAACACTGTCGTTGCGCTGCAACTGATCCAAGACAAACAAATACAATGCTTCATGATCCGACTGCTTCTCAGCGTCGGATTCCGGATCCAAACCGATAAGGTACTCTTCGGGCCAAGCACCATTTTGGTACGAAAGATGCCTATAGCCACAGCCACAACCATGCGATGATCCAATGCATTTCATGTGGCTTTTCTCAAACACGTTGCGCAACGGCAACTCGAAATCCGAAAGCGAAGTAATACTCAGCCCAGGCGACTCCGTATTGAAGGGAATGTCCTCAATAGAGGAGTCAGCGGCGATATAAAGCAAGAAGCACATCTCTGTCACCAACCTCGAGAAAGAAGTCTATACTGGAATCATACGGTCACAGGTTCGTCAGGAAAGAGCGAACTCGGGTCAATCTGCAATACGGAGTACGAAACAAAAACAGGCTTTATGATGGGATCAATTCTCGGGATAGAATTTACTTGTAGTCAAAGATTCCCATGTGGGGTAATCGATCCTATCGAGCAACCGCTCTAATGTTTCGGCATTGTGGGAGGTGTACCAGTTATCGATAGCAGACTGCAATCGCTCTGGATTCAATTCCGAATACACAAAGCATCCGCTGGGTAAAAGCACTAGCAGTTGCGGTTTAGGCGATTTCCCTGCGCCGGCATAAAGGACAATCTTGTAGCTCTCTGGACGAAAAGGGGCGATCAAACCCATGTTCTGACGAACAAGCTCAAGACGGCGAACAAGCTCATCATTCGAAAGCCCGATATCTTCGAATGGAACTGAGATTTCTGTAAAAAGCCCCCGCATGTTTCGCTCCTTGGAACATCCACCGGCATCCGAGAGTCACCGGAAATGAATTTGTGAAAGCATCCTCTGACGGTATGCCGGATGTGCCCTACCGTCCATCGCGACCCAGACTCTCTCGCTCACCCTCATTCGGCACGGTACTTCAAACAACATTCGAACTACCACTTCGAACAAAGATCTCGCACATTGCGTCCTAAAAACAATCGAACGA
>JBJONT010000399.1:0-5110 GCA_046051705.1 Planctomycetota bacterium
AACCCTGACCATCACCGAGCTAATCCTCCCACAATCGTATCCAGGTACCTTGACCCTCAACGCAGATGGTACCTCGCTGACCTACTTCGCTCCGATCGGCACCGACCAAAGCTTCGACTTCCAATATCGCATCCGAGATAACGGAACGACAGCTGGCCAAGCAGATCCGCTCGAAGATGTCGGTAACTTCACCATCGTGGTCAATCCGTTCCAACCTAGCTCGATCAAGGGCTTGGTCTACATCGACGATAACTTCAACGGTGTCTACGACAACAACGCTGCTGGCCTAGTCGAACTGCCAGTCGGTGGAGTTGAAGTCACCCTCAGTTATGCCGATCCTTCGAACGCAGCGAACACGATCCGTGTAACGGAAATGACCGAAGCGGACGGATCTTACGATTTCGAGATGTTGCCTCCTGGCACCTACACGGTCAGCTATGTCAACCCGGTCGCAATGATCGAGTCGAACACAGCGGTCCGCTCGCAGACCTTCACGATCAATCCTCCAGGTAACCAAAACTTCACCCACAGCTTCGGCGTCCTTGGCATCGTTCCATCCTACGGAACAGCCATCGAATACTTCGCCTCAAGCCTGTACTTGAAGGACGCCACTCTTCGTTCCCGAGGTATGTACGCCGTGGTCAACAACACCACTGGATACACCGAATGGACATCGAAGAAGGATGGATTCGAAGGTGATCGATTCCACGAAGTCGTGCTCAGTGCCGATGGCACCCGAGCCTACCTCACAGCGGTTCGCGGAAACGGACAAGTCTTCACAGCAACGCTCAACGAGAAGAAGCAGTTCTTGCGAACTGGAGCAGGCTCAGGATTCCAAGTAGTGCGAGTCCTTGCTAGCTCCTCGGATCTCGTCTGGGTTCCAGTCAATCCTGCCGCACCTCCCGCAATCGGTGCACCAGGGTACTTGGACTCCGTAGACAAGTTCTTCGAGCAAGAAGGCTGGAACTAATCGCTGGAGCGAAACGCTACGGCGAACCGCTCATCCCGCGAATTTGAATGAACTTCTAAAAGCCTCGCATCCTGCGAGGCTTTTTCTATTGCTAGCGAGACAAGCAAATCCAAGGTATGATTGAGTCCAAGCGTTGACGGTCGCGTGCTCAAAGCGCAAAAAACATGACTTGTCACCCACAGCCCCTCCTTACCTACCCCCCACCTAAAATCCTTGGAATCCGATGAGTACTCCCATCGCTGAGCCCGACTCGAAATCGTCTTCATTGCCAAACTCGACCACGGTATGGCTTATCTTGGTCATGGCGGCAATCGGATTTGCATTCGATATCTACGAGCTGCTAATGCTGCCGCTGATTATTAAACCAGCGATCGCTTCGTTGAGCGCTCCGATCGTTGAAGCCATGGTCAAAGGGGGCACACCCAGACCCGAAGCTATGGCTTTGTGGGTCCCCGGTGGCGACAACTATGTACTTTGGGCTCGAACCTTATTCTTCGTCCCAGCCCTAGTCGGCGGCGTGTTTGGACTCCTAGGCGGATACTTGACGGACCTCTTAGGTCGCCGTCGTGTGTTGACTTGGTCGATCCTCCTGTATGCGTTTTCCGCACTCGCGGCCGGCTTCTCCACCGACCTATATATGTTGCTCATCTGCCGATGCTTTGTGTTCATCGGTGTTTGCGTAGAGTTCGTCGCAGCCATCGCTTGGCTCGCCGAACTTTTTGACGACTCAAAGATGAAAGAAAAGGCCCTCGGGTATACGCAAGCCTTCTCGTCGATCGGCGGCTTGCTCGTCGGTAGCGCTGCGGTTCTTGCTGCAATGTTGGCACAGAGAAAAATGCTACCTGCTATCTATGGCGACCATGAAGCTTGGCGCTATACGCTGATATCGGGAGTGATCCCAGCTCTCCCCTTGATGATCATCCGTCCATTCCTTCCCGAGTCCCCGAAATGGCAAGAAAAGAAACTCTCAGGACAACTCAAGCGACCAAGCATTGCTGAACTGTTCTCTCCTGGACTAGCGAAGACAACCATCATCACCACACTGATGTATGCAGCGAGCTACGGCATCGCCTTCGGCGCTATCCAGCAATTGCCACAAATACTCTCCGGCCAAGCCGTGATCGTCAAAGATGCCACCGGTAAAGGTGAAATCGAGATCAGCAAAATCGAAGAAGAGCTCGGCAAACCCTTACCCCAGGGGCGAAAGAACTCCATCATCGGAAACTACAAGGATGAAGAGATTGCCAAGGTCACGATCTTCCAAGAAGTCGGTGGGCTCGTTGGACGCGTCGCGCTCGCTTATCTCGCGCTGGTGATCGTAAGCCGCCAAGCTCTCCTGCGATGGTTCTTGATTCCAGCAGTGGTCTTCGTACCACTCTTGTTCTATTGGATCAGCACGTCGTACAAAGCAGAAGATTCATTGACAGGAATCCGGATCGGGATCTTTATAGCTGGATTTTTAACCGTTGCTCAGTTCAGTTTCTGGGGTAACTATATACCTCGCGTCTTTCCTCTGCACCTGCGCGGTACCGGAGAAAGCTTCGCCGCAAACATCGGTGGTCGCGTGCTGGGTACTCTCGCTGCCTTCATTACGATCACCTTCTCGCAAAGCAAGCCACCCGATCCAGGTAAGATCGCACTCGTCGGCGCAATCGTGGCTGGAAGCTATGCGCTGATCGGTTTGCTGTTGAGTTGGCAGTTGACCGAGCCGAAGGAATCCTCAGAGGATGAATAGTATCAGCGTTCCGAGTCGCTGATCAAAGGAGGCGACCAGCATGCCTTCAACTTCGTTCGCCAACCACCTATTCGCTTCGATCGACCGAGCCAGGTCGATCGATCAACTCTTGCACGATCCGATCGCGTCGCTGCTAACTCCTTCATATCTTGCCGGGTCAATCGCAACGACAGCTTCGATCGTAATGACAGCTTCCAAAGGAGCGTGGAAGTCGATCGTATCCGTAGGTAAGCCCTCGGTATCGGTTGCGAGTATCCCGATGACGGCTTTGAGCGATTGCCTGGACTCTCGCAAACCTCAACTATCTGGGGCGTGGGTCTTGCTCCCCATCCCTTCCACCAATGCACCCGACCTAATCGCATGCCTTGCATTCGATGCCCCCACCGGCTTACCGGAGAACTTCCTTAAAGGTCAGGAGTTCGATGCAATCCGAGAACACTACTGTTTGTTAGGACAAGCCATCGATAGCTGGTATCGACAACAGAAGAATTCCAGAGAAGTCATCCGGTTAAACCAAATCTTGCAAGTCGCAGCCAACTGGCACACTCACCAAGACCTCGATCGCCTATTGCAAGACATGGCGCAAGCCGCCACGAGGCTTCTGCGCTGCGACCGAGCGAGTATTTTCCTATGGGATAAACCTGCGAGAGAATTAGTCGGCCACCCAGCCCTCGGGATGGAAGGCAAACCTTTACGCATTGCCGACGACAAAGGACTTGCCGGCGCGGTGCTCGCCTCCGAACAACCTCGACGGTGGGATCGCTCCGATCCGACCGACGAAGTCGATCGCAAAGTGGACACGAGCAGCGGATATCGAACCGACTCACTCCTTGCCGTTCCGTTGATCGATCCGAGAGGAAAGCCAATGGGGGTTTTCGAAGTTATCAATCATGCCGATGGCAGGTTTGATCTTCAAGACGAAAACGATCTACTCGAGCTTGCTCGCCACGCGTCAGCCGCCCTTTCTAATACGCAAACCATGCAACGGCTGATTCAAACTCGCGATCGGCTCACCAAAGACGCCGCATCCCAAGTCCAGTTGATTGGCCATTCATCCGAAATGCTTCAACTCAAATCCACCGTCACACGAGTAGGTGACACGGATCTCGCAGTATTGCTCCTGGGGGAGAACGGGACTGGCAAGGAAGTCGTATCGAGGCAAATTCACTACCAAAGCAAACGCCGGTTCGAGCCATTCATCGCCGTGAATTGCGCTGCAATTACCGAAACACTCCTCGAAAGCGAATTGTTCGGCCATGAAAAAGGGGCTTTCACCGATGCCCATGAAACCCGTACTGGCAAATTTGAACTCGCTAACGGAGGAACCTTGTTCCTCGATGAAATCGGTGATATGAGCTTGGCAGGCCAAGCGAAACTCTTGAGAGTACTTGAGGAGAAAGTCGTCGTGCGTGTAGGAGGGTCAGCGGCAATCCCGGTCAACGTGCGAGTCATTGCTGCTACCAATCAGAATCTCGTCGAACTTGTCCGAAACAAGAAATTCCGCGAAGACCTCTATTTTCGACTCACCGTTGTGACGATTCAATTACCTCCACTGCGATCACGCGGTGAAGATGTACTGCAATTGGCGGACTACTTTCTGACCACCTTCTGCAGCAAAATAGGACGAAGCAAACCGCAGTTGTCCGCTTCCGCTAAAAAGCGGCTCATCTCTCACGATTGGCCAGGCAACGTTCGCGAGCTCAGAAACATCATCGAACGCGTCGCATATTTAACCTCCGAGGACGTCATCGATGATACCCAAATCGATTTCGTCCGCTCACCTCGAAGCAATCAAGACGATGATAACTCGATCGTCGATCTGTCGAAGTCGCTTGCTGATGCCACCTATGACTTCCAAGCCAAATACATCGAACAGCAAATTAAAGCTTGTAATCGAAACATCACCCAAGCGGCCGAACGAATGGGGCTTCAACGCTCGAATCTCTACCGCAAAATGAAGCAACTCGGAATGCAGCCTCAAGATCCGTAACGATCGGTTTAATCTAATCTAATGCACATCGCCAACGTGTACACACGGGAAGCGATGCGGCGCGAGCCGCCCGGTGTTTGGATTACACGGCTCAATTGCATTTCTCGGTCGAACGATTTGGCCCCGCTACACTCACCGGGCCGCTTGCGCGGCACCGCTACAAACATCCGGGCCGCTTGCGCGGCACCGCTTTTGTTAGGATCCCCACATCAACCGAAAGATTCTTCGTATCCCTAGTTTATTCCACTCACGCAGTTGACTATGCTACAAACCTCAAAACATGGGGAGTCCCCTCATAGCTACCTACCTGCAAACAACCAACAAATAGCCCTCCTGAATCGCTTGCAATACATTCTCATGACAATTCACTTTCAATCCGCACGGATGATGACTTTGGCGTCGACACATTCTCACC
>JBJONT010000400.1:0-10584 GCA_046051705.1 Planctomycetota bacterium
AGCTTTTTTGACACGTGACTACAAAAGCCTAGCTGAAGCTTCCGCTGGTACGAGGTTTCGTATCAAGGTTCCTGTTGCATTCATCGATAGTACTGAATCCTTTAGCGATTCCTTCTCTTCAAAGTGGGGGATTTCACCAAACAGAGGGCTGCGTTTTGACAAAGAATTCGTGAAATTCCTCGATATGCCGATTAAGAATTCCCAAGATAAGACAGTAAGGGCAGGCGGGATTCGGCACCCCGTGATGCAGTTAAGACTTTCACTAATCGCCATTTGGGCATGCTGCGGGATTGAATCAGACGAAGTTCCCGATCTTCCGAATTACGATCCCTCTGCGCTCTATGGGCCTAAAGGGTTTAATGCCCCCGGTGTGCCGGGTTACAAATAAACCTCCCTTTCGCTCTATTCCCCTTGAACCTGCTGTTCGCTAGACTAAAACATTTCACTTGATCGATCCCTTACCTCGCCCGAACTCGGTTGAGGAGGACTCGACTTCGACTTCCTGACGCTCCGCTATGCTTGACAACAACACGTCCTTCTCCATCCGCAGTCGTATCACTTGCCCGCATTGCTGGCATGACTTCTCGCCAGAAGAGTCGCTTTGGATCGCGACCGATCATCCGAACCTATTTGGCGATCCCCGTTTGGGTGACCAGCAGACCATGCGATTCCTTCCGTCCCGTTTCACCCATGACGGAGAAGCGATTGACCCGGAAGGTCAAAAGACGACGCGGTTGGCCTGCCCCGCGTGCCACTTGGAGATCGCAAGACCACTGTATCAGATCGCGCCAGTATTCTTCTCGATTCTCGGCGCCCCTGCTTCTGGCAAAAGCTATTTTCTTGCGTCGATGAGTTGGCAGCTTCGTCAAATACTT
This sequence comes from Planctomycetota bacterium, assembly GCA_046051705.1. Classification (GTDB taxonomy): domain Bacteria; phylum Planctomycetota; class Planctomycetia; order Pirellulales; family Pirellulaceae; genus JBKCUI01. Next base: position 876 of record JBJONT010000400.1, read on the forward strand.
CCTGGTCGCTTCTCCATCGCGATGACCGATACGGATCCGATATCAAACGCCCGCTTGCACGAGTACGAAGAACAGCAGTTTCTCAACCCTGACCCAGACGCGTTAGTTTCGATCGCCAAAACACAACTCGATGGTGATCTCTACGATCGAGTGAACATGGGAACTCACGTCGTGAGCTACCCGCGTCCATTCCTTTTTACACTTCAGCCGATGGCTGCACATCCGAATCATGCCAAGTCGAATGCGGTGTCTCGGGTTATGTGCCTTTACGATAACGCTGGGGAGCATTTTTTACCCGGAAGCGATTCCTCCACGGCGCCCGTTACGCGACACCTTGCCCTCTCCCGCATGCTTTTCTTTCTCTTTGATCCGACTCAAGACACCCGATTTCGACGGGCTTGCGAAGGAAAGTCCGCTGATCCGCAAATGCAAAACCGATCGGCGAGATTAGCCCGGGAGAGTGTTACAAGACAAGACACGATCTTGCTTGAGGCGATTCAACGAGTCCGCCGACACGCGGGATTGCGAGACGATCAAATAGACCAACGTCCATTGATTATCGTCGTAACCAAATGGGATAGCTGGAAAGAATTGCTGCCGAATGTCTCCAGTGAGCCACCCTATCGCAAAGCCACGTCGAGCAACTTGAACATTCTCGATGGGGATCGTATCCAGGAAGTATCCACGCAAGTCGGAGATTTGCTTCGGCGATTGACTCCTGAGATCGTCGCGGCCGCAGAGGGCTTCACGAAGAACGTGTTGTTTATTCCCGTTAGCGCAACGGGTTGTGCTCCTGAGCATGACCCGGAAACAGGAGCGTTTGGGATGCGTCCCACCGCACTCAATCCATATTGGGTCGAAGTCCCCATGCTTTACGCCCTGAGCCAAGGTTGTTCAGGACTTGTCGGCACTGCAAACCGTAAGAAATAACGCCCGGAGTTGAACGATATGAATGCGGAATTGCTCTATACCTCTGCGCCTCAAGGCTTGAAACAAGGAAGCCGCGGATTTTGCACGGTCCTAAGTACCGTGGGTATGCCTTTGAACATTGCCACCAAGCTTGAATCGCTTAGTGGATACCGGCATCTCTATCCGTCCGGTACTCCGGACGCTGTAAAGAACCCGGTAAGCTACTCCCACTTGAAGTTATCGGTCGGTGGCAGAATGATTTCGGTTATCTCAAGGATTTCCGATTATGGGCTTGATTACAGTCAGCGGACCAATAAGCTCGCCCACCACATTGTAGTCGATGCACCGTTGCCGACTTGTGGTCCCGCTGCGTTGCTTGCCGACCCGTCAGTCATGCGTACACAGTGGGATGGAAACTGTATCAATGTTCCGGCCCCTCCGGCCCTTTCCGCCGCCTCCGCGGATCCTGCTCCGTGCAGTGCTTGGGAAGCGATAACCGGCGATGCCGGTTGGGGAGGCGTCTTGGCGAATGCGTGGCTTAACCCAGCCTCTAAGCCGATCTTCGTGGTCTTTTCCGAAGACCAATCAGTGCAGGTATTGTCATTGATCGAAGAAGCGATTTCGCTTTTGCCCCCTGCAAAGCGTTGGCAAGCGACGTTTGGGACCTATGTGACGAATCTTCCGCCGGACGTCGATTGCAAGGTTCGCTGCGTGGTTTCTGGAAGTGAAGAGGCACGCATGGCGAGTGCCCGTGGGGTAGTGATCAACTTGACCCAGGCGAGTGGTCCCGCGCCGCCGAGCGAAGCGGTGACAGCCGCGCGGAATGGGACGATTATCGGCGGGCTTTTGAGTGCTCCACCAAGTCGTGTAACGGTCGACCGAGATGAGACGCAAGTTGGAGCACCTCCAATCGGCGAACCCATTGAGGACAACGCTGAGTACAGCCAGCAGGCGTCAGCAACGGACTTCGATCTCGACAACCCTTTCGGTTCATCTGCTCCGGATCTACCTCCATCGATGCGATCAAAAGGAGCTAGATCGATTCCGATGTTTAAAGGCGGGGGTAAACGTAGTAGTTTGAAGCTTGTACTAGGTGCTCTTGCACTTGCTGCTACCATTCTAGTTGTTTTTGGCATTGTCTCTTTCAGTCGGAAGCTCAGCGAACTATCTCAGATAGTCGAAGCCAATAATACTCTACCGGAAAGCTTTGTCGTTGAACCTAAGATTGAACAAACGACAAATCAAACGCCAACGGAGCCCGATGCTCCTGATAAGGTGATAGTAGATCCTGACAAAGTCAGCGCGAAGGTTGATAACCCGGCGATCAACCCAGGGCAAGCGGGCGACCCACCAGTCCCCCTCCCTGCCCCTCAGCCAGCCACTCAATCAAAGAATGAGGTGTTTTTACTCAGCAGGCTCTCCGTGGTGCTGGGAGAGTTTGCGTTCCCTATTAAAACGGGTACTGATTCAGAAGAATTGTTACCATTGGGTGTCATTGGCGCCAAAGCAAAAGCTGAGGTTAAATACAATTGCGAGGATCAAGAGGAACAGGACCGTTTTCAGAAATGGGCCTCGGATCCAGAATCATTCAAGTGGTTATGGTATGAATCTGACGATTCCGGTAAAAGCTGGATTAGGCGGAGTGACATCGAGTCGTCGGAAATCGAGATTGAAAGCAGCGACAAGCCAAATAAACTTTTTTATGTCGAAATCGAAATGAAAAATCAGCCAGTCGAGGGGGCGGAGAAAGATAAGAAGCTCAAGATTGGTCCCTCGAACAAAGTGAGAACTGAGGATTATACAACGATAGAGATTGATGCGAAGCAACTCTTTTTGAAGGGGAAAACTCTAAATATAGAGCCCGTTTTCAAAGAGATTAAGGCACCAGATGGAAAACGCGGTGAATGGTTCATTGGTCTTATTCATACAGATCGACCCACGAAACTAAAGGATATTTCTATCGAGGAATTACGGGTTCGAATGAAAGCGGTGGAATGCGAAAATGACATGTTTCAGTTGTGGGGCGATTTGACCTCATCTTTAAAGAATCTGAATGAATTACGTAACGATGCGTTACAGAAGTTTGATGCCGCTAGGGTGATTCTTCGTAATCGATGTGATTCACAAAAACTAAATCAGGAGGTTATTGGTAATCGGCTGAGGAATGGTATTGGAGCTCATGGTTTGTTAACACTTAGATCATCAAAAGTCGATTTGCGCAGTGACATGGGGTATTTTGACACATGGAATACAAATGCATTCGCTGAATGGTTTAACAATGGATCTAGTCTTCGAGAAATAACGACGGATACAACTGGTACAATGAACGCAGCAGAAGTCAGGGCGTTTAATATTGAATTAAAGATATTCCAAGATGCTTGGTTCGGTAATGGCAAAGATGATATCGATAAAATATATGAGAATATCGTGAGTGCAAACGTAAAATTCATGAGGATTCGTGATCAGCTTTTAAATAAAGAATTCCTTATAGATAAACCACTTCCCGTCGCCGGTTTGTTTTCGGAAAGCAAAAACAGTTCAGTAATACCCTCGGATTTGCAATCTCAAGAAAAGGCGATCTCGAAACTGAAATTGTGGTACCGAATACGCATAAAAGCCCCTACGGGAGGGCCAGAATTTACTGGGGCGGGGGGCTACTGATCCGTCTGACGTGTATAAGCAATACCGAAAGATTTTTAAAAGTAACGATAGATAAAATCGGAAATTCCATGTCCATATCCCAACGAATCCGTAAACAGATGGAGCAGCCCAATGGGCTTACCCAAGAAAAACTCGAGCCTCTTGCGGCTGAGTTTTCCGCCGCCGTTGCTAAAGCCAACGAGCGACTCAATGAATGTATTGGCTTGATCCGAAAAGGGCTGCGTAGCGAAGCGCTCCAACGCGTTCGAATGGCTCCCAACCTTCTCGATGTCGCCTCCGAATTGGAATTTCCCGAACTCGGCGATTGGATCGAAATTCTCCAATTCTACGGAATCGATATCCCTGATAACCTAGATACCGACGCGGTCACCCAAGTCAACGAAGCGCTCCTCGAAGAACAACCCCTCGAAGAATTGCTGCGGCAACATCGCCGCTTGGCGATCGCAAAAGCACCTCTCGCCTGGCGTCTGAAGGTTCTGCGCCACATCGCGGATGTCGATTCGATGAACCCGGTATGGCTCGATGATATCCAAGCCTGGGAAACGGTGCGAGTGACGCAACTCTCTTCGGACTTTCAACGGCTCGCCGCAAACCCGGATCTTGAGAAGGAACTCTTTAACCTCAAGGACGAACTGGCGTTCCCGAAGTGGATTGTGAAGCCTCCCGTAGACCTGGCTGAGAAAGTTAGCAAGCTCTGCTTGCAACGGGTCTATGCAAAACAGATAGCTGAATCGAAGATTTTAGTGGATTCGCTTCATAATGCCTTCGCTGCTGGGGATGAAACCACCGCGATGACGCTTGCTGATGAATGGAAAGCCTCGCTTGGCAAGCTCGTCTTGCCGCCCCCTCGTGAACTGGTAGAAGAAGTTGCCCCCGCTTTGGAGTGGGTTCAAGATCGAATCCGCGAGCGCGCTCAAGAAGAGAGATATGACGGACTGAGGAACACGCTTGAGGGTCTGTTGCTGAAGTCCTCCTCGAGTGAATTCGAGCTAAACAGCGCGTACCGTGATCTTCTCGCCTTGCAACTTGGGGTCGAACCACTACTTGAGCAACGCTACAAAACCCGAGTAAGGGAGATGCAGCAGAACGCCAAGCGTAAACAGACCCTGTCGCTAACGGCGATCGTGGCAACAGCTTTGTTCCTTGCTGCCGGAGCTGGATTCTGGCTCTGGAACCGGAACTACCGCGCGGCAGTCGAAGCTTCCGTTGTCCGCCTTGAGCAATTGATCGAAAAGGATGAGTTATTGCAAGCTAACACTGTCTATGAGTCTCTCATGGCGCAGTCTCCGTCGGTCGCTAGAGCCTCCGAAGTCATCGCGCTGAAAACCAGCATCGATGCGAAAATGTTAGCTGAAGCCAATCGTATGGAGCAAGCAGCAAATTCGATTGAAGATGCCGATGCTCAAACACCCGATGGGCTATCACTCGACAAGATTGTTGCAGCCGAGAAGATGGTGAAGACCGAGGAGGAGAAAGCGAAAGTTAAATCGATTCGCGCTCGATTTGAAGAATACCAACGCAAGATCGCAGACGACGAACTGCAATTGCTCCGAATCGATCTTAAAGGACTTGAAAGCAAACTTGAAGACCTGAAGAAAACTCCTCTCGTTTCGGTAGATGATGCCGCGTTAGAAGGAGTCTTGTTCGACATGAAAGCACTTTCGGACAAGTATCCCAAAGCACGTTTGCAAGGCAACAGCTTGGTTGATCTTGGGATCCAGCGAGCTACCAGTGTCCGGGATTCCTTCCGGAAGCAGAAACGGGAAATGGAACGCAAGCAGGAGGGGCTCAGCGGTATTCGCGGAGCGAAATCCGTCGACGAATATGAAGCTCAGCTTAAGAAATTCAAAGACGCACTGCCGGAGGATGTTTACTCGTTGGAGTTTCAAGAGTCCCTTAAAGAAGCATCGCTTTGGGGCTCCATCGAACAATGGAACCAATGGTGTAATGATCTCGCACAGCAATCAGCATCCGGGCTGAGCGAGAAGTCCGCTTCGGAGTTGAACCAGCGACTTGAAAGTCTTCGTACCACTCTGTCGAACCTACCGGGTGGGAGCAACGTGGAGAACTTTCGAATGATGGCCAGCAGTTTCTCAAAGCGTGGGCAAGTACTCACCGATCTTGTGGAAGAACTCAAGGATTCGGTGATCATTGAATTAAAGACTCTTACCGATATGCAGTCCAGACGTGTGTTCGTTCACCAAGAAGACGTAGCAGACATCACCAAAAAAACTTCGCGGAACACGGCGACGACAACCTCTTCGATACCTGCGATTTCGGACGCCACAGGAAGTGTCTCTAATCTGGACTTCCGTGGAAAACTTACGATCACCGAGGAGCCACGGCAAGGGATCCTCAATTTGATTCGAACCATCGATGCGGAGAAAACACAAATCGTTTCGCGATGGGAAACGCAGATGCTCAAACAAATGGAATTCGTCGTCAACCGACCTGGCTTTGATGGGGCGATTAAGGAACTCCTTTTTTCTAGGCTGGTTTCGGCAGCGAGCAACGGGAGCAGCGCTTTCCAGAAAGCCTTTGCTGATGTCCAGTCCGAATTGAACGATAATTCGGAGAAGCGAAAGCGATGGTATGAAATGAAAGAAATGGGCGAATCGATGAACGAATCGCTGACCACACTTTACAAAGCAGCTATTCAAAAAGTAGAAGCTGTTCAAAAGAATGATGATGCCATTCTCACAGCCCTGTCCAAGAGTCGACTCGTCTGGGTGGGAGGGATTCTTCGAGACGGGCAAGGAAAGCCTCAGCCAAACCTTTACCGAAATGATGTTCCAGATGGGTTGCTGTGGGTTGTTGTTCCAGTCGCAGGCAAGGCGAAAAATGGCAAGCTTGTATCCGTTGGACGAGTGACGGGAAACATGCCGACACTTGAAGATGCAAGCAGCGATGTGGTCTCGGGACGTCCTCTGTTCTGGACTCGTGAAATTGGAAAATAATCTTGTTAGCCGCAAGTTTTCTTGCGGCTACCGCGCTAAGTGATGAGCAAACGAGCAGTTAAATAAGCTTGCTAAAAGTAATTGCAAAAAGAGATAGCTAAGAAAGTAACTTGTCATGTCCAACGATCGAATCTACATCCGTTTCAAAGGCAGAGTGCTCGGCCCAATCACCAACGAGAAAGCCCTCGACATGGTCAAGCGTGGGCAGATCACCAAGCAGCACGAACTCTCCCCCGATGGCGCGAACTGGAGACTGGCAAGCGAATACGAAGAGTTTTTTCCCGCTCCAATTAGCAAATCGTCTGCGCAAGCAAATTCTAAAGGGGTTGACAAGGCGCAGGGTGCTGGAAATCAGCAGGGCTCTTCATCGAATCAAGGTGCAGAGGGTTCGAAAGAATGGTATGCCCACTTTGAGGACGCCAACCAAGGACCGGTCGATGAATCAGGACTTAAAGCGTGGATTGCTGCTGGCAAAGTAACCACCAAGACGATGCTTTGGAAGTCAGGCATGTCCGAATGGAGGGAGGCAGATACACTTCGTCCCGAATGGTTCGCACGTAACCTAGCGAAAGCAGCTCGAGCGGCACAGCCCGCTTCTAATGGCGACCAACAGTCCGACATGACGCTTCTGTCTCTTTCGCCGATTGCAGTGCAGTCGAGGGGGTGGATACAAATGGTTGCGATTTGTTCGACCATCTTGGTCTCCTTTGGTGTCATCGGTAGTGCTTTGATGTTTATCTCTGCCGCTTCATCCCCCGGAGCCGGACCCGCAAAAGCCTTGTTGGTGATCACCACTCTTTCCGGTTTCGTGGCGTGGTGTTGTGCGTTTTACATTTGTATGTTGCTATTTCGTATTTCGGCCGCAATCCAGGTTTGGTCCTTCAGGCCTCAACAAGCCGAAGCGAGTCAGTTGTTCATTGCTTACAACAAGTTTTGGAAGACGCTCGGAGTGTTTATCGCTACGAACTTGATCGTTGGGTTCTTGCTGACCTTTATGTTTATGGCGCTCGGTGCAAGTCTCGCTCCGGTGTTTGGAAGTGGCAACTAGCCGAAGCACGAAGCGTTCGAGTTTGTAGGCAACCGAGCCCGATTTCAGGAACATTTTTATGGCTGATGTTAAATCCAACCCTCCCCTGAATTTCTTTGAAACAGATATCGAGAGGCGGTGCGGATTTAGCAGTAACTCTGGAACATTCGCACACCCTTGGTTTACTGGGCTTATCGCCCTGGTTCTGACGGTTTTATTCTATGCAATCGTGGTATTTCTGCCATCGTCGTACTACACGGATCTATTCCTGAAGCGTGGGCCGACTCAGCATGCCGCCGTCTTTTTCGGATTTTGGGCGATGGCGATATTGTTGGTGAAGCGTCAGAAACTGCGACTCCAGCGTCAAGCTTTGCAATACGATGCGATTCCTTCGGAGCACCACTTTGTGCTCAGCTCGCAAACCGCTGATCAAGTGGTTACCAAACTGCATGAGAACGCAGCAGATCCTGAGCGATTTATCGTCTACAACCGGATTCTTGTAGCGATTTCGAACCTCAAAAACTTGGGTCGAGTATCCGATGTCGATGATATGCTGCGCTCGATGGCTGATCGGGATGAATCATCTCATGAGACCTCTTTTGGTTTGGTAAACGGTTTCCTTTGGGCTATCCCTGTTCTGGGATTTATCGGTACGGTTTTAGGGCTAGGGCAATCGATCGCAAGCTTTAGTAGTTTGCTCGATAACCAGAATGACATGAGTGGAATTGTTGCTTCGCTCACTCAGGTCACTGCGGGCTTGAGCACTGCGTTTGATACGACTCTTCTCGCATTGGTCATCGCACTGGTTCTGCAGCTTTGGATGACACTTCAAAAGACTAATGAAGAGCAGTTCTTAGATGATTGCAGCGAATACTGTATGCGGCAAATTGTGAGCAGAATTAAAATTCTTCCTTACGAACAGAATCGGGAGATCTAAAACCGTGTCTCGCCGTCGGGCTCAAGGGCCATCTGTCTCGTTCTTTGCATTCCAAGACATAATTACGTCGGTGGTTGGCATTTTCGTTTTGATCACTCTGATCATGATGGTCGATTTAGTACGGAAAACTGGCTCCTCGTCAGCTTCGCAGCAACGCGTTGCAGATACTTTTTCAGCAGCCATCGCGGATCTTCAGATGCAGTTAGAGCAGATCGAGAAGCGATCGAAAGAACTTGATGTACTTGCATCGAAAATTGGGGCCGTGCAAGTATTCAACAAAGATGAGATCGCAAAGGATCTGCGTGCAAGTATCCAGTCGCTCGACGAGCAGATCGAGCGCACGGAGCAGCGGAATAGAGAGATCCAACGGATCATCGATAGTCAAACAAAAGCTCAGACGGACCTGCAAATCGAAACGCAAAAACGCTCTCCTGACCGCGACGAGCTCGCTAAACTCCTGAAGCAGCTTGAGAAGCTTGATTCGAAAATCGGCGAGCTGGATCTCGACGAACCCTTGGTCTTCAAAAGCCAACCCCTCGATGGGCGCAGCGTTGTTGTGATTGATGTAACCGGTACGGAGGCTATTGTGCTTGATCTCCAAGCTGATCAGCGGTCAACCATGCGAGGGCTGAGTTTGGAGCGAGACTTCAAAAGCTGGATGAAGAGCCATGCGAAGGGGAGTTACCATTATTTCTTGCTCATCCGACCCGGTGGAGCATCGAACTTTGAAACGCTGCGGGCAATTTTGGTCAACAACTCTGCAAGTTATGGGTACGACGTACTCGAGAAGGACCGAGCCTTAAAGCTCCGTAGCGAGGTGTTGAAATAACCAATGACCAAACGCCGCCGTCGCCCGCAAACGTCTAGTCTTGATTTGTTTCTCGATACCATCTGCAATGCTTTTGGTGGCATCATGTTTATCTCGATTTTGATATCGATTCTTATCCAAATGCGGGGTGATCCAAGCGACACGCCAGCCAGCAAAGATGGGGTTACCGAGAGCGAAGCGTTGGACAAACAGATTAAAGTTGAACAGTTGCAACAGCAGATTCGAGTACTTTCGGAAACGGTGTCGGACCGTGAGCGATTACTTTTCAATGAAGAAAGCGCTGAATCGAATACGTTGCTGGCCCAAAAAGAGAAGCTTGTCGAGGAACTCGAGAAAGCGCAACTTGCCCAGCAAAGCTTGTTGGGGACCACCGCTAGCAAAGGTGTTGC
>JBJONT010000401.1:0-2550 GCA_046051705.1 Planctomycetota bacterium
GCCGCGATGACCTGTTCGGGAGTAGCTTTCCCTTGGATCATGTCTTGGACTTGCATCATAGGGACGCGTAGGTCTCTGCCGGAGAGGAGGACATCTTTTTGAGCCGTAGCGACATCGTTGAGTTTTGCGTTGCAAAGGAAATGCCAGAAAGCGTTCTCAACGTCGTTTGGGTTGACATCGCGATGGACGGTGAACTGATCGAGTCCTTCTTGGTATTTCTTAGCGTAATAAAGAGCGATGCCGCGTTGCCAAAGGTAGGGCTTCAAAGGTGGATCGAGTTCGATGACTTTGTCGAAGTCCGGGAGGGATTCGTTGACTTTCCCGCTTCGGAACAAAAGGGATCCGCGGACTAGATACAACTGCGACTGAGTAGGGAGTTTTTCGATGGCTTGTGAAATTTCTTTCAGTGCATCGTCGCTCTTACCTTCGCGGAGCGCTTGTTCGATACGATTGCTCCATCCGCGTATGTCTTGCGGGTCAATTTCTTGTGCGCAAACGTTTGTGTTGGCGAGGGCTTGCAGCAAGGCGGCGCAAAGGAAGAAAGCGAGAACTAGCAGCGGTGATTTCGAGTTGAATTGCATAAGGATCTGGTTTGAAATGTGCGGAGAGATATTGCGGAGTGAATTGTTCGGAGTGAATTGTCCGGAGTGAGTTTTGCGAACGGTGATGCTAACCGTGATGCAAACGTTGAACAAAAAGTGTCACGAATGATTCGGTGAACCAGCGTTGTCTGTGAGTTGGCGTCGTATGTGAACTGCAGTTGCAGTTGGATTGATGTTGTAAGTGAATTAGCATGGCAAGTAGGCTTGTGCGGACGAAGCACTAGCGAAGCTGACGAGTTCGATTTTAGTAGATTTTCTGGAGAATGCATCGCTGCGTGTTGGTAGCAGCGTTGGGAATTGGATTGAATTGTTGGTTTTCAGGAAATTCGAGGATCGGTTAGGATGGCGAAGGTAGTGGGGTTCGGATATTCGATCAAAGGTTGGGAATTGGAGAATTGATTCGATGCAAGAAACGAAAGCTGCAAACGGCGTTAAGACTCTTATCCGAGGGGCGATGGTTGTTTTCCCGGATCGCACGCACGTGACGAACGTGTTGCTTGTCGACGGCAAGATTGCCAGCGTCGATGCAGCAGAGGGAACGCGGGCCGACGAAGTGGTCGAGGCTCAAGGGCTTGCGCTCTTTCCAGGGTTGATCGACGATCAAGTTCACTTTCGGGAGCCGGGGTTGACGCACAAAGAAGATTTGCAGACAGCAAGTCAGGCTTGTGCTGCTGGCGGTGTAACAAGTTTTTTAGAGATGCCCAATACAAAGCCACCGGCGGTGGATCAGGAGTTGATCGAAGCGAAGTATCACATCGCGGCTGGTAAGTCGGTAGTGAACTATGGGTTCTATATTGGAGCGACGCCGACGAACATCGGGTCGCTCAAGAAGGCTACGGGTGTACCGGGGATCAAGATTTTCATCGGATCGAGTACTGGGGATTTGTTGGTGGATGACCAAGAAGCCTTAGAGCGGATTTTTGCTGAAACAAGTCTTCCGATTTGCGCGCATTGCGAAGATGAGAAGACGGTTCGAGCGAACCAAGCAAAGCTGGGAGATATTTTGCGAGTTCATGATCATTCGCTCATACGCGATCATCAAGCTGCGATCATATCGACTCGACGCGCGATCGATTTAGCGGTGCGGCATCGTCATCGATTTCACGTGTTGCATGTAAGCACTGCGGATGAGATCCCGTTGATCGCAGCAAACATCGGTCTGGACAAGGGTGGTTTAATTACTGCGGAGCTGTGCCCGCACCACTGGTGTTTTCATGTGGGGGATTACGATCGACTTGGGACTTTGATTCAGATGAATCCATCGATTAAAACCCAACGGGACACCGAATTGCTTTGGCAAGCTTTGGTAGAGGGGAAGATCCAAGTGGTCGCGACGGATCATGCGCCGCATACCTTGGAAGAGAAGTCGCAGCCATATCCTCGTTCGCCCAGCGGATTGCCAGCCGTGGAGAACTACTTTGCATTGCTGCTCGATCGAGCCTCGCGCGGCAGTTGCACTTGGAATCAAATTGCGTCGTGGACAAGCGACGCACCGGCTCGCGTTTGGGGGATCGTCGGCAAGGGACGTATCGAAGTGGGGTATGATGCAGACGTCGTCCTCGTGGATCCAAAGCTTAAAAGAACGATTGAGAATTCGAAGCAATGGACGAAATCGAAATGGTCCCCTTGGCATGGCACAACGTTGCAAGGCTGGCCGATTCGCACTTGGGTCGGCGGACAGAGTGTGTATCGCTTAGAAGCGGATGGCTCACAGTTCGTATCCGACGCCATCCGTGGTAGTCGGTTGACCTTCGACCATCAAAGAGGTGGATACTGGAATACATCCCAAGGAATTGGGCCGGCCTAGCCAAGTCAGCAGGACCCAAGTAGGTACGAAACAGGCCCGGGATCGGTTAACGGTTCGTAGCCGATTCCGACAGGTTTCCTACTTTCACCTCAGGGGCGGTTTTCGAAATAGGGGATTTCGAAATGGTGGATTGGTAAGACG
>JBJONT010000402.1:0-6167 GCA_046051705.1 Planctomycetota bacterium
GACCTTCGAGAGATGCTCAACGAAGCCCACAGCGAAATCCGTCGTCAGTCGGAAGCTTCCGAAGCTCTCACTGGGATGGGAACTACCTTTACGATGGCATATGTCGTCTGGCCTCGCATGATCGTCGTCCACGCGGGGGATACTCGCTGCTACCACTACCAAAAGGGAGTCCTGCGGTTACTGACAAGCGACCACACCGTCGCGAATCAAATGATGCGATCCGGTCGGCTCAAGTCCAGCGCGGCGGAACGTTCGCCTTGGTCGAATGTCCTAGTCAATGCTCTCGGTGCAGGAGCCGAAGGGGTTCAAGCCGAGATCGCGATGATCAATCTTGAACCTGAAGATGCAATCCTCTTGTGCAGCGACGGATTGAACAAACATGTCGATGACTTAACGATCGAACGGGTATTAGTGGAAGCCGACACGGTCCATGAAGCTTGTGAACGCCTCGTGCAGATGGCCAAAGATGGAGGCGGAACCGATAACGTCACGGTGATCGGTGCCCAGTGGAGGCTTTGCGCTCCAGATCCAATGATGCGAGTGAGCGCCGCGATGCCTTCGGAGCAAAAGGTCGTTGCGGAATTAGCAAGCCCCCATCGATTCATGGAATCGACAATGGACTATCATACCCATTTCTCGACAATCGATTCGGACGATAGGTCTCGAGATACCGATCCGTTGCCACCGATGTCCGAAGGTCTCTAAGGCTACCATTTATCGTGGCGTTGAATTAAAACGCAAAGCCATAGTACCCAGTTGCCTCACTACCAAGTTGCCTTCCCGCCCAGTTGTCTTACCACCCAGTTGTCTTACCACCAAGCTGTCGATGCCCCTTCCACCAATTCTGGCACGTTCCCTTTTTGTCCCTACCTTTGCTTGGAATTACGCTCAAGCACGGATATTGCACCGTCGCCATTGGTGGGATGCGGTCGATGATTATGTTGTGCTCGGAGCATTGCCGCTGAAGAGCGATGTACCGAAGCTTGCGAACTTAGGTGTTCGCAACGTGATCAACATGTGTCAGGAATACCGCGGGCCGATCAAGGAGTATTTGAAATACCGGATCGAGCAACTGTGGCTTCCAACCGTGGACTTCAATCCACCCTCACTCGACGATGTCGAACGAGGTGTCGCATTCTTGCAACGCTGTGTGGCTAAAAAAGAACGCACCTACGTGCACTGCAAAGCAGGTCGAGCGCGATCCGCCACGATTGTTCTTTGCTGGTTGGTAAAACATCGCTCGATGAGTCCAGAGCAAGCACAAGCAAGACTTTTGGATCGACGGCCGCACGTCAACCCTCGTCTGCTTGAACGGCAAGTCGTGCGGGAGTTCCTAGGAATGACCTCCTCTCAATCGATTGCTGCCAAATAGACTGCTGCGAATCGCAAAGGATACGACTATGAATTCCGATCCCCATCGACCTGTTGTCCTGAGCGATTTTCTCACTGAGATGGAAGCTCGATTGCTGATCGGATTTTTAGAAGCGCAAGGGATCAAGGCTTTCAATAGCGGTGCCGGGGGCGCGACCGGATGGCCCGATGCGGCGGCTTATGCTCAAGTCGTCGTGAGAGAAGTCGACCTTGAAGTAGCTAAAGCTGCGATGCAACAGTGGCTCGAGGATGCTCAGGATGAACCGGATGAGGATCCTGAAAATATGGAATTTGAGGATCAGGAGTAAGGCATGGTCCATGATTCGCTTCTAGCCGATGGGACGCGTGTTCAACAGGACAAGGATTCGATCGACCCGGGCGTGCAGTACAAAGCTTGTCATTGCTGTGGGTTGGTTCACCGACTACCCGGTCCTGCGTTGATCGAGTCCACCAAGTACGTTTGCACTCGCTGCGGTACAGCGATTTCCACCGGGAGCAATTCACGGCGATCATTGCAACGCACCGCCGCTGCTGCACTGGCCGCGTTGCTGTTGTTCCCCGCAGCGATCTTCCTGCCCATCCTAGAAATTGAGAAGCTTGGGCATACCTATACCAGTTCGATTGTCGGCGGAATCGTCGAACTCTATGAACATGGTAGCTGGTTCGTTGCGACGGTCATCTTGCTGTTTTCGATTGTCTTGCCGGTATTCAAGTTGGTGATGTTGTTGGAGCTTTGCTGGCTGCGTTGGCTTGAACAGCATCATCGGGCGTGGGCCTACCGCGCGTTAGAATTCTCCGGACGCTGGAGTATGCTCGACGTGATGCTTTTGGCTTTTCTCGTCATGCTGGTCAAGCTATCCGGACTCGTCGAGTTTCACGTAGGCCCGGCGGTCATAGCCTTCGCTGCTTGTGTTGCGATGAACATGATCGCTTCGATGGTCTTCGACCCGCACTCGATCTGGGGTGAAGAATAATCGCAGATGTGTGCTACGAGTGGTTTATTCCAAGCCGAAATAACCAGCAGGCGGGATCGCTTGACCGCCGATAATTCCTAGCCCCTTGCTCGGCAAAAATCTTGGTTCGAGCGCGAACTGGAAGGCTGCATTGTCTCGACCGGAGTCGACTGCAAGCCCGAGTCGCAAGAGGAAGGATTCCCCGATTCGCGTCAGGCCGATGGTATGACCGTTGCTTCCCGATGGGCCGAAGTCATAAACAGATCCTGCGACCACCGCCCATTTTTCATTCATGCGATAAGTCAAAGTGGAAGTCAGAAGTTGAGCGCTGACGGGGCCATCGAGATTGGTGAAACCAACATAGAAATCACCTCGCAACGGTCGGGAAATCAGCGTGCCAAATGTCGTCGCTTGTAATCCCCTCTCGAACATGTCGTAGTATCCGTCACTGAGCAAAGTCACGCGATCGCCGACGTGGTATCGGAATTCATAGTTAATCCCACCGATCGACTCACCGAAATTATCTCGGTCAGGTTTGGCGAAGTAGATTGCATCAACGTCGAATTCGACCACGTCTGAGATGCGCTCGCGACCTTGGACGCCACGTTTCGTCTGCCATCGTTGATGGACGCCAAAACGACTTTGCAACTGATCGGTTACGACTTGGGAGCTAGTTGCTGTCACATAACGTTGCATGCCTTGACGGGCCGCGTAATCGACAGAGTCGAATTGAGCGGGAAGCGTACCACCGAAGGTGTTGAACACAAGTCGCCGACGGAAGTGTTCTTGGCTGTTGTCATCGATCGGATCGTAGAGAGGAAGCAGATCGAGTTCTTTGGTCGTGTCGGCGTACCATGTCTCGGTTTCAAAGGAAATCTTGTGAGCCAACCCGTTGAGGTTGAACAATGAGCTTTGTACTTCGGGAGCCACTCGCCACATCGGTAGAGACGTCCGCAATCCTGCTTGACCTGTCAAACGACCAAGGGAATCTCCGTTGAGGTCTTCTCCCCAGTACGCCGCTTCACCCGAGACAAACGGGACCCATTTGGAGTGCCCGGTATCCCAAGGTAGGGAAAGCTCTTGTCGCGTGGCGGCTTGAATGCCTGAGGATTTTTGCTCCCAAGGCTGTAGCTGGAACTTCGCTGCATCTTGAGGATCCGTCGGAGTGGAGGCAACTCGCAATTGCCCATAACCGACTTGAGAATGGGAATGCCAAGTCATCCAGTCTGCAACGTTTTGACCGAGCCAATAGTGATCGAGTCGTGGAAGCCACTGTGTTTCTGTGAAGAAGTCATTGAGGCGGACTTGGCCCCAAATATCGAGCATCTGTTGACCGAGGAAGTAGTGGCGATAGCGCAGTGCAGTGGAGCGATCTTTGAGCGTGTCCAATTCCTGTTCGAAGTACTGCTCAAGAAAATTTCGGTCGGAGATGTACCCGAATTCCGCCCAGAATTCTTGATCGGGCGAGAGGAGTTGCCGGTGTTGCAGAACCATCCGTCCACGCGAGGTCTCTTCTGGTACGAGCCCAGTGCGGTCGCTACCGAGTGTATCGAGTCCTTCGTCGTTGAGCCCCCATGCATCGAAGTAACCGTAGGCAGGGCCTCCGCCGTGAAGGGATGGAAGGTTGTAACGGAAGTTTGTTCCGAGTGCGAATCCTCGTTTGCTCAGGTAGTCCGTTGATAGCCCCCACTTCGTCCCATCTACCGCATCGATACCGAAGATTTGATATAGGTCCCAATCGACAAGTACTTGGGTACCGAAGATGTTGTCATTGCGAAACTGCGCACCGGTCACATAGAAGCTCGGTGTATCGACGTTTGTGTTGAGGATTGGCCAGTAAGCCACAGGCAGTCCTTCCATGTACACGAAGTTATGCCTGGCCTTGGCTTTCATCGCCGTGGTGTCACCCGACGGAGATAGGACGCCGAACCCGAGCAATCCCGTCTGTTCGGTCGATTGACGCTGATCGTTGAGCTCGATCCGATCGGCTTGTAACCAGTAGCGAGGTACACCCAAACGACTGCTGGTCATCGCTGCGCGATTGGCAAGGAAGTTCTCCCGCGAGCGTTGTTGAATGACGTCCGCTTTCAATCGTACGATCCCCTCGTACTTCGGTGCGGGTGTCAGCACTTCGGCTCCAAGGATCATGCCGTATTCGCTTTGAACGTTGTAGTACATGCGGTCGGCATAGATTTTTCTCGCACCTTGCTGAAATACAATGTTGCCTTCGAGGTACAGCTCAACGGGTAGGTCATCGATCTTTTGAGTCAGCAAGCGGGACATGTCGCTCGTCCAGATCACACAGCGATCGGCTTCGATGAGAATCGTTCCCATGTCGAAGAGCCCGCCACTAGTCTGTACTGCTGCATCGCCGATCATCAACCGCATACCGCGACTGACCGTGATTACGGAATCGCCCCGCTCAGGTCGCGACTTTGTCTCGAAGACTGGGTCGATACCGCCCCGGCCTGTGAGCTTGAATGTCCTCGCTCCAAATCGAACTCCGGATCGAACTTGAGGGGCCGATGCAGCGACGGGGGCTGCCAACGGAGCCGGTCCGACCATAACGGATGAGCCGTTCGTCGGTGGAACCGGGAGTTGGAAGGATTCCACTGGTGTGATCGTCGAAGGGGGGAGGGATTGCGCCCCGTTTGGTGGTGGGACGGGAATCGGTTGAATCGACTCGAACATCGGCATCGACCCGGCATCGAGAACCGTTCCGCCGAGCGTTGCATTGCCGATCTGCATCGAACCACTGTTGGTCGCCGGTGCTGGGAGTGGGGCGAGAGGAGGTGCAGGTTGTGACTGAAGAATCTGCGCTGCGAGCCTCACGTGATTCGCATCGTCCGCCGGCGTCCATACAATCGCCTCTCGGGTTGGATCGTCCCAAGGACTGTGATTGACGTGGCTTGGCTCAAGCCCTCCTTTGGGGCGATCCGAAGCGATTTGTTTGGGGGTGTCTTCACGCGACAAGTCCAATGGAGGAACAGGCGTAGCGTTTTCCTTCCAGACCTCCACCGTGAATTTCGGCTCGTGAAAGGAATACAACCTCCCCATCCAATGCTCGTCGCGCAGACGTTGATCTTCATTCCACTTCACATCGCATTGCCCTTCGGATTCGAGGATCAAGCGGTAGAAGGGTTGTTCGGCGTTTCCATTTTGCTCTGTAGAAGCGAGCCGGTTGGCAAATGGGCTGCTTGCGATGTTATTCGAATAGTTCTGATCACTACCGTTCGCTGTGCTATTGTCGGTAGAACGGTTGTTGGTCGGATTATTTGGGTTAGGGATCTCTTCACGCAGTACCCACAGCGTCGCACGCTGGCTTACGGCATGAAACGAGCCTTGGGTGACCCGCACGTTTCCTTCAAGCCTGTAAACGAGATAGTTTCCTTGTTCGCTACGGTCCGCACTATGGGCTTGGACGGCGATCGAGAAGCGTGGGTCAGATAAAGGAACGCCGATCTCGGTGGCGTTGACCCTAGTGGGCAATGAACACAGGGTGACCGCGAAACACAGGGGGATGAGAAAACACAGCCATACGAAAGAGCGAAAACTCCGGGCGCAGCGGTCGTCGTGCGCGCCGACAGTCAGCTCGGCACGCTGGGTATGAATTCGAATTTTTGAGGAGAATGATCCCACTCGCTGTGACTGTTTTCCTGGTGAAAGGTGGGGGCGTAACGACTGCGCAGTGGGTCGGAGTATAGAAACCTAAAAATTTCACCTCAAGACGAAGGTTTCGTTAAAGTCGCCTGAAAGATCAAGTCGATTCAAGTTGGACGAGGTGGCGGGTGTTTGCCCAACCCACCTAGTTAACCTAGCTTGCCAGACTCGAACGATCTCAGG
>JBJONT010000403.1:0-13338 GCA_046051705.1 Planctomycetota bacterium
CTTACACCGAGGAACCAGCACAAGACGGCGAACGAACGGTAATCTTGCGCCGGGTCGGTAAAGTCGGCTCACTGATGGCCGCATACCATATGCCCGCAGCATCCCATCCCGATTGGGCACCACTCTCAATCCTAGCAAGCATCTTGTCGGAAGACAAAATTGGTCGACTCGACAAGAACCTTCTCGAATCGAACATCGCCACGAGCGCAAGCGCTTTTGCTGACAGTGCCCACGATCCAGGCCTGTTCATGTTCTCCGCTCAACCGGCAGAAGGCAAAATGGAGGAGACCGAAAAAGTTCTGCTCGATGTCGTCGAGAACATGGCGAATCAGCCCTTTACCGCCGAGGAAATCGAGCGCGCTAAAGTCCGTGCAAAACGAGGCTACGAAAACTCAATCACCAGTGCGGCTTCGATGATGCAAGCCCTCTCGTCGGCTTCCGCACTCGGCGATTGGCGATTGTGGTTCCTCCAACGCGATCGAATCGCTGCCGTTACACCCGAAGATGTCAATCGAGTCGCCAACACGTACTTCAAAACCCACAACCGTACGATCGGACGATTCGTTCCCGTCGATCAACCTCAACGGTTAAGCGTACCGGCTGTCGAGTCCATCGCCGATATGGTCAAAGACTATAAAGGAGGTGCGGCGGTTGAATCAGGAGAGGAATTCGATCCAACCCCAGAAAACATCGACGCAAGAACCGCTTTCGCAGAAGTCGGCGGCGTCAAAGTCGCTATGCTCCCGAAAAAGAATCGCGGCGATACGGTCAACATGACCCTCACCCTGCGATACGGAAACGAAGACTCCCTGAGAAACCTCTCGGCCGCAGCAAGCATGCTACCATCGATGCTCATGACCGGCACGAAGAACCTCGATCGACAAGCCCTTCGGCAAAAGCTCGATGACCTTGGCGTACGACTCAGCGCCGGGGGTGGAGCGGGTGGTCGTCGCGGTGGAGGCCGAGGTGGTCGTGGAGGCTCGGGCGGTGCAGCAGGGTCCCTATCCTTCAGCATCGAAGCGAAAAAAGATTCTCTCGCCGATGGAATCAAACTCCTCGCCGAAGTGATGAGAAACCCAGCCTTCTCCGAAGAAGAATTCGAACAGATGAAAGCTCAGTCTCTGGCGATGATGTCGCAGATGACCACCGAACCTTCCATGCTCGCCAATAGCCAACTATCCCGCGCACTCTCCGACTACGAAAAAGGAGACGTACGCTACGCTCGAAGCGTCGAAGAAACCATCGAAGAAATGGAATCTCTCACACTCGATCGCGTCATCTCGGTTTATCAAGACCAAGTCTCCTCGGCGGTAGGTGAAGTCGCCATCGTCGGCGATTTCGATCCTGAATCAGCCCTCGCAGAGATTGGTGAAGCTCTCAAGGAATGGGAGTCGTCCACCAAATATAAATCCATCGAACGAACTGCTAAAAAAGGACAGGCAGGCTCCAAAGGAGATATCAACACTCCCGATAAAGCCAACGCAGTCTTCCTCGCAGGACTCTCGTTCCCTATGAACGAAGATTCCGAAGAAGACATCCCACTCGAGATCGGTAACTTCATCCTCGGGGGTGGAACGCTATCTAGCCGTCTTGGTGATCGTATCCGACAAAAAGAAGGATTGTCCTACGGTGTAACTTCTTCAGTCTCGATTCCTTCACGCGGCGACGATGCTCGCTTCTCCATCAACGCGATCACCAATCCTGAAAACATTGATGCCGTTGAAAAAGCAGCCATGGAAGAACTCACACGCTTCATCGAACAAGGGCCCACCGAAACAGAACTCTCTGACGCTAAAAAGGCCTACCTTGAATCGCGAAAAATCGGTCGCGCGTCGGACGGTGCAATCGCCGGCCAACTCGCATCCAATCTCGATCTCGGACGATCCATGACCTACGTAGCACAAGAAGAAAAGAAAATCGAAAACCTCACCGTTGCCGATGTTCAAAAAGCGTTTAAGAAGTTCATCGACCCGAAGAAGCTGATCATCATTCGAGCAGGGGACTTTAAGAAGTAGTAAGTAGCAACTGAACTTCTAACCAACTCGCAATTAATCAGCTTTTGCGTGTCAGCTTTTGCTTGGGAGCAAACACCTTGCACTTCCTGTTGCTTTACAAGGTTCTCGACGACTATACCGTGCGGCGAGAACCTTTTCGTGCAGAACATCTCGCTCTTGCCCACGAGTTCCATCGCCGCGGAATTCTTGAGCTCGGCGGTGCTCTCGATCAACCGGTCGATATGGCTGTGTTGCTCTTTCGGTGCGATTCCCAAGATCCGATCGAGGAATTTATCCAACGCGATCCGTACGTCAGAAATGGACTGATCGCCTCATGGCAAATCCGCCGCTGGATTACTGTGGTTGGTGACACCGCCCAATCCCCAATCAATCCAAAAGATCTACCCTAATTAACAGAGGGCAGCTTCAACTCCACTTGCAACCGCCCCAAGCGATCTCGCAATTGGTCTATCAAATCCTGCGTTAAGCTTGCGGGCAAATCGTTACCGACTAATTCAACGGCGCGCTGCATAATCTCGTCGCGGACCTTCAAGTTCGTAACTTTCGCCGGTATCAACGCATCGAGAGCCAAGAGCAAACAACGCGCTTCGTTTTGGGTTTCACCAAGCCGACGGTAACACGTTGCTTGCCCCAAATATCCTGACAATAGCAGCGCATAGTCACCTCCTAAACTGCTGACTGGTCGCCCGTTGCTCGATAAGTGGTGCAAGGCATATATCAATTGCGAATAGTAATCGCATGACGATTCCCAGCGTTGCTCTTTATAAGCCAATTCAGCAAACGACAGATGGACTTTCGCAAGCCCCGTTCGATGCGCAAGTACTTGCGGATGCTCTTGAATCAGTTGCTCATAGCTCAACTTTGCTTGTATCAATACGTCGTAAGCTTCCGTCGAACAACCTGATCGAGTCAGCAATTGACCAAACAAATTTTGGCTTGCGGCAACCCCATAAGCAAACTCCGGTGAGTCCGGAAACCGACTTCGCAATTCTTCTCGTGCCGCAACCAATCGCCGGCCAATCGAAATCGCTTCACCAAGTCGCTCCTGGAGCGTCATTACCCCCAACTGATTGCTCAGAGTGTTGATCCAATAAGAAGTATATCCAGGTCGATTGGGATACCGCTCAGCCAACAGCCGATAGATTTCCTCCGCACGCTCGAAGTTTTCATGAGCTTCTGGAAATTCGCGAAGCTGAAGATATGCAACACCTAACGAACCATAGGCTGCGGCGTAATCCAACTGCATCTCAGGATACTTTGGATAGGCTCCAACTATTTTCTGCTGCTGCTCTAGCGATCCTGAAAGAGCATCACAAGCCTCACGCCACTTTCCCTGGTCGTTATAGGTCGAACCAAGGGCCTGCAATCCCAGACCTAGGGCCCGCCATGCTTCCGTTTTGTCAGGATATTGATCAAGGAGACTTCGAGCTGCCTCTACGGCATGTAAAAGAATCTCCAACGCTTCACGATGCTGCCCCTGAAGCCTCAGGACGTTGGCCAACTTGCACTCGCAAACACATCGCTGCTGACGATACTCCAAATCGATATCAGCATCCCATGTACTGCTGTCCAAGACTGCGATCGCCTTGTGAAACTGCTCTTTACCTAACTCTAATTCCTGCACCCTAGATAAAATCGTTCCATAATCACGCCGAATTCGGCTGGCCGTCAACGCAATTCTAGCATCCCGGTTCGACCTCTCTAAAGCTTGATCAACCCTTAACAGCGCGGCATCAAAGGTCTTGGTCGCATCTGCGTTCTGACCACGATGAAACATTAGTTTCGCAAGTTCGTACAAAGCCGACGCATAATAATGTTGGTACTCCGAATTATTCTCGAAGCGATCGCATAACGCCTGATATTCCTCACACGCTTTATTAATCTCTTCCTCTGCTTGAGC
This sequence comes from Planctomycetota bacterium, assembly GCA_046051705.1. GTDB lineage: Bacteria > Planctomycetota > Planctomycetia > Pirellulales > Pirellulaceae > JBKCUI01. Next base: position 3,916 of record JBJONT010000403.1, read on the forward strand.
ATTCCTACCCAGCATTCCATCAATCGCTCCAATCCTCCAAAGCGATTCTGCTCGTATCGACAAACTCTTCTCGTCTTCACCAACGACCTTCGCGAAGGTCTGCCAACGCTTCATGTTCTCTTCAAGGATCTTGTACTCTTTGTCTTCTTTCTCTGGCGTCGCACCATACAACCTATCCGAAGACTCCTCCATGCGAGCTCGAAGCTCTTCGCGCGTAATACCCTCAACCATCTCCACTCGCTCAAGAGTACGCTCAGTTTCCTTCGATCTCTCCTTTAAAACACTCTCAAGCTGACGATTATGCTCTTTGGTTGTCATCGCACCAACTCCGAATAATGCCAGCAGTGGAATAGTAACTCCGGCAACACCCGCAACACCCGGATGTCGATAACTCCACTTCCAAAGGCGCTCAGCTATTCCCATCCGCCTCACTTGGATCGGTTGATTTCCAAAGTAAGCCCTCAAATCCGATGCAAAACTCGCCGCAGTTCGATAACGCTGTGCGGGGTCTTTCTGCATGCACTTCAAACAAATTTCATCCAAGTCCCTCGATATTTTCGAATCAAACTGGCGAAGTGACTTTGGCTCTCCTCTTTGAATCGAATTAAGCAATGACTCCCTATCGGTCGCTGCAAAAGGTCGTTTACCAACAAGCAACTCATGGAGGATCACCCCCAATGAATAGATGTCAGAGGAAGGAGCAATTTCAGGAAAAACGTCAACAGCCCCATCCCTCGCCACCGTCCGCTCGGGGGCCATGTATGCAAGGGTCCCTGCATCAACACCCTGAAACGAGTCACTGGAATTGTGCTGCAATTTCGCAACTCCAAAATCAATGACCTTCAGCTCCAAATCCTCTTTCTCTCCCCGAACAAGAATATTGTGCGGCTTCAAATCGCAATGAACCACTCCCCGTTCATGCGCATGAGCAACAGCATCGCCGACCAATGCCATCAACCTTGCTATCTCCTTGCGACTAGGCCGCTGCTCCCTACACCAATCAAGCAAAGTAACACCCGGAAAGTACTCCATCACAATGACAGGAGCATCCCGGTAGACGATGACGTCAATCACTTGAATGATATTGCGGTGCGACAAAGCCCCCATCGCACGCACCTCCTGCAGCACCCCTTCGGCACTCGGTCCGAATCCCAGCGAAGCCACCTTCATATTCGATATGAACTTCAAGGCGACGGGCCGCCCCGTTACAAGCTGCTCCGCTTCGTACACCGTACCCATTCCACCTTCGGCTACCCGACGAATGATACGGTAACCGCTCAAATCCACTTGGGACGGTATTGCTCCATCGAATGCTGATGCATCACGAGTTTGATCCTCCGATTGATCAAGCTTCTTTCGAATGGACTGCGTTAACATTCCGCGGCATGGCGTACATATCGCAAAATGGTCAGTTATCTCTGAGACAATGGCAGGATCAAGGCGATTCGAAACATATTGCTCGACCGTGTGCCAGTCCACGTGCTCATCTTCATCGCGTTCGATCATAGCCCCACCCAAGACGCATCAAACCGACGACCGCTCAGAAGCTAATTCCTGGAGTGCTTCCGCCAACCGTTCTTGGAACCTACTCCTCGACTTATAAATCACATCCACCGAAACACTCAATATCTCAGCAGCCTCTTGCCCACTTCTTCCCTCGATCGCTGTAAGCCGGTAAGCATCCCAAAGCTGAGGATTGACCCGCCGCTGGGTACACTCTAAAGCATACTGAAAGTACTCCTTTTCAATCAACAAATCGATCTCTCGGTCGATCGACAACATCGTCTCCTCCGATAGACTCGCCTCCACATCCAACGAAGTGTGCTTGCCAAATGCTGATTGCTGAACCACCTTCAACCAACAACTCCGCGAAACTTTTTTCAGCCAAGCACGAAAAGTTCCAGGACCACGGTGCCTGAAGCGATGAACATTCCCAAGGATCCTTAGATAAGTATCTTGCAGAATATCCTCGACCTCATCGACAGGGATCTTCCATGGCTTCATCCAACGACGCATCATCCGCGAATAATGGACCGCAAAATCCTCCCAAGCTTGGGGATCGTGATGACTGAGCCGAACCACAAAGGATGTGGCTGTATCTAGTGACTCTTCCAATTCCATGTCTCTGATCATCCCCACATCGCTTGCCGATGACTTACACAAACCACATGCCCATCCGGATCGACCACGTCGAACTCTTCAAGGCCGTAAGGCATTTCCTCTGCCTCTCGCAACAAACACCCCAACTTACGAAACCTGTCTTGCAACTCCAAAAAGCCCCGTCCACGAACACGCAGGTACACATCCCAAGCATATTTTACCGGTTTTTTATCGACAATTTCGCTAGCGAACCGCAACATTATCTCCGTCGCCTCAGGTCCTTGCGGCCCATTACGCAAAATCGCAAATCGATAAGGTAGCTCGCTCGGAAAAGGATCCCCGCAAAACCCCAACTGCTCTTCGTACCACCCCATGGTTCGCTCTACATCCGCAACCTGCAACACCGGAACCGCTTGAAAGATCTCCATCCAACTTCAATCCCCACGAACAACAACACTTCATATTCCAACGACTCTCAACACTAGCATTTATTAAACCAGCACCGGGAGCCACGTCCCACCACCGAACGAATATGCACGAAAACTTTCACCCAATTTCTTCCAAAAAACAATCAGTTGATTGGAATTTTACCCCCGAAAAGCTTATCGAAGTCTAGCCGGGATTCAGTTAGTTTTTCCAAAGCCTATGACTCCCATTGACCCGATAATTCCAATACCGTATCCCCCTTGAAGAGTACCCTGAATCAGCCTCCGAAAACCAACTGTCTAACCTATTCCACCTAAACTAACTTGCACCCATGACGTTCCCCTTTGCCAACTCAGTGCCCCAACGCAAAAGACGTCAACAGCACGCTAGCTTGCACCGCGCTACGCGAAACCGTAAGCCCTTTTTCGAGACCCTCGAAGAACGCCGGGTCTTTGCAAGCCTTCCCTTCGGCGCCACCCCCCAAGACACCGGCGAGTTCATGCTTGGACGTATCGCTGTGACCCCTGTGCTCCTCGAAAGCACCGGCGGTCTGAGCACCGAAGACTGGTCCGATTCCCACGTTCAAGACGTGATGAATAACATCCAGACGGGCCTGCAATGGTGGAACCAATTGCTCGCAAAAAAGTCCTCTGTGCACACCCTCGAATGGGTCATCGATCGATCCTTCGTCGACAACCGACCGAGCACCCCCTTCGAACCGATCAACATGACCTCCGAAGGTTACCTGCAATGGGGGCCAAGGTTTCTGCAGGACATCGGTTACACCCAAGCATCCGGCGCGAACTTTGAATCCTCGCTCCGCGCTTTCAACCACGCTCAACGCGAAAAACTCGGAACCGATTGGTCCTTCACCATCTTCGTTGTCAACTCCGCACGCGATACCGACGGCAGCTTCGCACCCGGAGGGAACTTCTCTCGCGCCTTCGCATTCGCCGGAGGACTCTTCGAAGTCATCCCATCGAAACGCCCCGACTCGACTTATACACACGAGACCGGTCACATCTTCTGGGCGCGCGATGAATACATCGGAGGAGGAAACTACTACGATCGACGCGGCTACTACGATGCTCAAAACACCAACGCTTTCGATTTGAACCCCACCCCGAACTTCGTCCAGCAAGCGAGCATCATGTCCTCGGGCGGCTCCCTCTCCGCTGCTTACTCGCTGGTGATCTCACCCGAAGCAACTCTGGCTCAAATCGGATGGAAAGATTCCGATAACGATGGCATCTTCGATGTCCTCGACGTTCCACTGAAACTTCAAGGCACAGGCCGATACTTCCCCCAATTCGGCGCTTATAGCTTCTCCGGCCAAGCCTCCGTGCAGACCCTTCCGAACCGAAATTCTTCCGGCACCCAAAACGACATCACGATCAACAAGGTCCGTCGTATCGAGTACCGAATCGATGCTGGGAACTGGACGGAAATCCTCGCAACCAACGATTATTCAGTTAACCTCAATCTCCAAATCCCAATCCTTCCCGCACAAGTCGGCAAGACAATCGAAATCCGCGCTGTGGAAACCGCCCTGGGAATCACCAGCAATATCTTCTCCGGTGTCATCTCCGATGCTCCCGATGTGACGACCCAAGTCGGTATCCAAGGCTTCCTGTGGAGCGATGCAAATCAAAACGGAAGTTGGAACTCGAACGAATCTGGAATACCGAACGGACTCGTTACCCTCGTAGATGCAAATAACAACCCACTGAACCTTCAGTCCCTCATCGATCCCGACGCGTTCCCAACCGGCAACCTCGCCGGATACCTCGGCCCCTCCGGAAACGCAGTGCGCATCGATACAGTAGGGAACGACTCCCAAGCCCTCATCGGTGTCTATCCACTGGATAACATCTCCGGACCAAAATTCTTTAAACCCTACTCCTTCTGGGCCCGTCGCTACGTCGACTCCTTCACCGGCGAGCAACTCCAACTTCGCGCTCGTTTCGATCAACCTCAATCCTACGTGTCCATCGAAGCCGTCGCCGTCAACGATGCTTCACGCGTTCGAATCGATGCCTACGACTCCAACGGAAACCTCATCGGCCGCGCAGAGCAAAGCGGACTGCTCCGCAACCAACGCGTAACGCTCGAAGTCCAAACCGGATCAGCTCGAATCGCATCCGTGATCGCCCGTGGATTCCAAGGATCCTCGGTCATGCTCGACCACTTGCGATACGGACCGAAATCTCAAACAACAACCGCAAGCGACGGAAGCTACGTACTACCAAACCTCCCTACAGGTTTCTATCGACTACTGATCGACCCGAAAATCCCAGGCTTCATCCACACCAATAGCAACAACGGTATCCTTGAAGTCAATTACTCAGCAGCCCCGGTCGTACAACACGTAGACTTCGGTGGCTTCTCCCCACCGAGCCCCTGGCAGAACCCTGTCATCGCAGAAGATATCTCCGGTGACCAAAGCGTCAGCCCCCTCGATGTGCTTACCCTCATCAACGATATCAACACCAACTCCGCGCGATCCCTTCAAGGCTCTCCCTCGGGTCAAGCACCCTTCTTGGATCCCAATGGCGATCGCTTCATCAGCCCCCTCGATGTGCTGACGGTGATCAACTTCCTCAACCGAGCCGGCAACGCCGAAGGGGAATCGGCCGCCCCAATCGAACAATCCAACGAATCTTCACAAGACTCACAGCGACTTCCTTCGTTCGCTTTCGACCTTATCCCCAACGCCCCAACGCGCATTGTCTATCAATCAAACCAATGGCAACCAAGACCACAAGGCCCGGATCGATGCGGTTGCCCAAGCTGCTGCTCTGCTCTCACGGATCAGTCCGCTGCCGAAGGAGAATCGAACGCAGTGCCACTTCACTGGCGAATCGACGATGCTTTCTCAACAGAAAGCCTTGAGTCGCTACTAAAGAACTAACAGCAACCTCGACGGCCGATTAAGCCGGCGATTGAGGAAAAATCGTCGCCAGTATGATTGCGATTCGGGCCCATTTTCGTGCTCGTGCTCGTGCTCCTGCTCCTGCTCCTGCTCCTGCTCGGATAACGGGAACAATTTTAGTTGCATTCAGAGGAAGGGTGCTTTCGATTACTAGTACTAGCACGAGCGCCGTTTCACCGAGCACGAGAACGTATCGAAATACCGACACCCATCAATACCAGCCACTAAAATCCCTGCTTAACCATGAATGCAAAAAGGGAGGATAAAAATCCTCCCTCGCAAATTCAGTTACACGGTTTCAATTGCACTGCGAGCTTTCGTATCAAGCAAAGCCCAGACTGGCAAACTAAGCCAGCGAAGCCTTCTTGACGAAGTGATTCAAACGGCTCTTGGCACGCGAAGCCTTGTTCACGTGAATGATCCCCTTCGATGCAGTCTGATCAAGCAGCTTGCTTAACAAACGCAGTTGCTCTTTGGCCTTCTCAAACTCCTTCGCCTCAACACTCGCTTGCAACTTGCGAATCGCGGTCTTGATCGTCGACTTAGCAGCACGATTCCGAGTTCGACGCTCGAGGGACTGACGAAGACGCTTTTTTGCACTCTCAATGTTTGGCACGTAAATAACTCCTCAAGTTTTCCAAATTGCCGTTCCTACACCGACCTCGCATGCCCTGGAACAAGCCTCAACGAGCATTCAGGGGGCTTGCAAGCACTGCGGTGGCTTGCGAACACTGCGGTGGCTTGCGAACACTGCGGTGGCTTGAAATGCGGTGTTCGCCGAACGCCTTACTTCATGCCAAAATATAATCCTGTCTATCAGGGCTAAACATCTTGCCAACCCCAGCCCTTTTTGTCCAGCCCTTTTCCCGAGCGATTCCCCCAATTTTGCTTTACCAAGCCGTTTTGTGTGCAACTTGGACCCGCCACCCTATCCCTGATAATCCGTAAACTCGCCCATCGGCTCGCAGGTCGCTCCGGTCGCTCCGCGCGATTCCAAGGAATCTTGCCCAAACCGACCCCTTTTGCATTTTTTTTGAAACGAAAAACCACCCTACCACTCGAAAAAGTTCTTCAGGTATTTCGGTCGATTGTCCCGTAAACTTAGCTAGAATCTGTCACTTCCGCTGACTAATCTATTTAAGGGGACTTTGACGATTTACCCACCAGCAGAAGCTTACACACAAGCAACTGCTCCCCCGTAAAACGTCCGTCCCTGCAATCGCAATCCGCAGTACTGACAGCACACCCTTAGTCCCACTCTCTTCCTTGTTTGAAGCGAAGGTTCCGGAATGGCCAACTACGTATCACTCGACGAAGCCGCAAAGATCCTTGGTATTTCCACCGACGAGCTCGTAGAAATGCGATCCAGCGGTGAAATTTTCGGCTATCGCGACGGTGCAAGCTGGAAATTCAAACAAGAAGAAATCGATCGCGTGCAAGCCGAACGAGAAGATCTACTAAGCAGCGATGACAGCGACGATGATATCGCCTTGGATTCCGATCTGAGACTCGCAGACGATAACTCTCCTGGTAGCGACGTCGCTCTGGTTCCAGACCCAAGCAGCGATAGCGGAGTGAAACTCGTCAACCGCTCCTCGAAAAACAACGACAATAAGAACGCAGGCTCTTCCGATTTGAAACTGCAAGCCGCCGAAGGCAGCGACGTAGAACTCGGTAGCGACCTGATGCTCGATGACGCAAGCTCCAGCGGCTTGGACCTCGCGAGCAAAGGAAAGAAACAATCGATCGAGAACGCCGCAGGCTCAAACGTCTTGGGCTCTGACCTCGGACTTCCCGGCGGTTCGAAAGCCTCCAAAGGTAGCGGCAGCCTCGGCGGAGAACTTGAACTCGCCGGAGACGACGAAGATGATCTCGTCCTTGGATCTGATTCCGCAATCGGACTCGGCTCCGAAAGCGGCATTAACCTGATGAGCCCATCCGACAGCGGACTCTCCCTCGAAGACGAACCGCTCGATCTCGCTGGTACCGGTATCTCCGGTCTCGATCTGGGAGCTGAACTGGCCGCCGACCCATCCGCAGGCTCTAAATCCTCCGTAAGCAACGTCAGCGGAATCGGTGCTTCCCTGGTCGACCAAGACGAAGAATTCCAACTCACCCCATCGAACAGCGTCGAAATCGACGATGATAGCGGCTCGCAAGTCATCGAACTTGAAAACTCCGAAAGCTTCGGTGGCGTTGGTCTACCCGATGACCTTGGTGTCGATGGCGTCGTCCAAGAAGCTGGACTCGATGATGGTGGATTCGGGGCCGAAGACCTCGCGCCAGCAGGTGCCGCCATCGCCATGCGGGGAGCTGCCGAAGTCCCTTACGCAGGTTGGCAAGTAGGCATGCTCGCACTTGTCCTACTCTTGATGGGGCTGTGCGGAATTCTTACCACCGATATCCTGCGAAACCTATGGGCGTGGGACGGTCAAACCGATTACTCCACAGGCTTGACCTCGATGCTCGTCAACGCGCTCGGCAGCAAGTAAATCGCTCGGATCCCCGATGGCGAAACAAACGAAGCAAAGTCCAGCTGAACGCGAACGAATCGAACTCCTAGAAACTCTTCGGAATCGTCCCACCGCTCGTCGACGTTCCGATGTCCCCTCGTTCGTTCGCAATGCTCTAAACCAAGGCTGGATCGAAGCGAGAAACCTCGTTGAATGGCTCTGCGTCGATCGCATAGATCTCTTGGCCAACCTCTCGAAGGAGTTTCAGTGGGAACTCGACTTCGATCACGACCTCAATCCAACTTCCCTCGCGAAGCTTTCAAAGATCCAACAGTCCAAACAGATCGCGAAATCACTCGCTGAACTCTTCCACGCTTCAGGCCCGGAAATTCAATTGCTCCTCAACCACCCAAGCGACGTTGCTCGCGAATGGGGGGCACTGATCGTCGGCCTGTGGCATGAGATGCCCTTCCCCCGCCGACTCGCTTGGATCAAACCTCTTGCCGATCACGACAATGCCGGCACCCGCGAATTCGCTTGGATGGCCCTAAGACATCATGTCGCCGAAAACCCAATTCAAACCATCGAAAAACTCGTGCCTTGGACAGGTAGCAGAAGCGAACGGCTGCGCCGCTTCGCTTCCGAAATCACACGCCCACGCGGCGTATGGTGCACGCACATCCAACTGCTTAAAGACTCCCCCGAAATCGCTTTGCCAATCCTTGAACCGCTCCTTGCAGACTCGTCTCTGTACGTGCGAAACTCTGTTGCGAACTGGCTTAACGACGCCAGCAAATCGCAACCGCAATGGGTCCTAGATCTTACCAACCAATGGCTCTATAGTTCACCAACCCCCGAAACGAAATACATCGTCCGACGGGCTCTAAGGACACTCAACAAAGCCGCCGATCAATAACGCACTAACAACCACATGGATCCATCCACATGTCCAACAACGCTCTTCACGACATCCTAGATTCTCTCCACAAACAACTTGCCTCTTTACCCTCACTCAGCCCACAAAACATCGAAGATCTCAAAGCAATCGCCGCCGAGATCCAAGCCACCCTCGAAAAACAATCCCCATCGACAGGCAACTCTCCGACTCTCTCCTCCCGCATCAGCCTGATCGTCGAAGACTTCGAAACCAACCACCCACAACTCACCCAAACCCTCTCTACACTCGCCGAACGTCTCGCCGATATGGGCATCTAAAAACGGCAAGGTCTGACCCGTCGGACCCGTCGGACCCGTCGGACCCGTCGGACCCGTCGGACCTGTCGGACCTGTCTGACCTGTCTGACCTGTCTGACCTGTCTGACCTGTCTGACCTGTCTGACCTGTCGGACTTGTCGGACTTGTCTGACTTGTCTGACCTCCCAACAAGCGCGCCTCCCCTTCTCCCGCTGGCGGGAGCAAGGGGCCGGGGGATGAGGGTGGTGACCGCGCAACGGGTACTCTCAACGCGCTCGGGACCGCAGTCCCATGCTAAGACGCTTGGGGGCTACACGT
>JBJONT010000404.1:0-4263 GCA_046051705.1 Planctomycetota bacterium
CGCAATGCCATCGACACGATGTTCGATCCGTTCAAGGTGTCCGTAATGATCGATTGCAATGGATCGAACAGCACGGCGGCGGCGGCGGTGTTGAGTGCTGCTCGGCACGTGCCCTTGGAGGGGAGTTGTGCTTTGGTATTGGCAGCGACGGGGCCGGTAGGTCAGCGGGTCGCGAAGATTTTGGCCAACGAGAAGTGCAAAGTGTATCTTTCGAGTCGATCGGTGGAGCGATCGCAAGAGTGCGTCGACGCTTTGGTTGCTCAGGGGGTAGCTTCGAGTCGGTTAGCAGCGATCTCGAGCAACGATGAAGTATGGAGCAGTAAGGCTTTGGAGGAATCGCAAATGGTATTCGCTTGTGGTGCAGCGGGCGTGAAGTTGCTTTCGGCTGAAGGGTTAGGGCAGGCGAAGGGGTTGAAGGTAGCCATTGATTTAAATGCCGTGCCACCGTTGGGGATTGAGGGTATTGGGTTGATGGATAAAGGTGTCGAGCGTGAGGGTCGTTTCGATTATGGGGCTTTGGGGGTGGGTGGATTGAAGATGAAGATCCACAAGGCATCGGTCGCTGCGTTATTCGAAACCAATGGGAAAACCATCGATTGTCAGGAAATGATGGGGATTGGGCGAGACATAATCGCAAGGGAAACTCCGATCCTCTAAGGGTTGTCGATTTGACACCCTGAGCCATTCCAATAAAATGAAGGGACTGGGGTCGATGGCAACGTCGGCTCTCCTTCCCCTTTTTACTAACCCACCCCGGGTAACTTCTATGTTTGGAATCGGAACTACAGAACTCCTTATTTTCTTGGTGATTGTCACCTTGCTCTTCGGCAGCGCTCGACTTCCGTCTCTGATGCGGAACTTGGGACGCAGTGCCGTAGAGTTCAAGAAGGGGATGCGTGACGACGACAACGAGCCGACACCGGACTCGACAAAATCCACATAATTTCATCCGCTTAAGCTCATTGGGCGAGACAGGGGTAAGAAATGTTTGGTGGAATTGGAACTTTTGAAATGATCGCCTTCGGGGTGCTTGCCCTGATGCTGTTTGGATCGAAGCTACCGGAGGTCGCACGTAATTTGGGTGGGACTTATCGAAGTTTGAAGAAGAACGTCGACGAGTTCAAGCGTGAGTTTAATGCGGTGGATACATACGAGCCACCGAAGCTTTCATCGGTACGACATTTGGATGAGCCGGAGGTTGTCGAGTCGACGGCTCCGAAGTTCGAGATTCCCAAAGACGACGCTTGAGTTGCATCAATTGACGCAGCCTTTGTGAGGAGCATACCTGCTTATCAAAGGGCACACCGAGCGAGCGTGATAAATCGCCTGATTTGAATCAACAGTCTTACAGTGGTGTCTGGAAATCTGGCACCGAGTCGAAGATCTTGGCGTTGGTTCAACTGCAAATGGGGGGCTTTGTATAGCAACCCCAGGTCGATGGTGCCTCAGTGACTTATTCGTTTTGATGCCAGATAGAGTTGGCTCGGGTCACCATTCGTTTGCTGATTTCCGTTACGTGGTAACAGGTCGAGTGTTAGTTGAAGGCGCAGAATGCAAATTGGGTTGTGGAAGCGGTTACGGTCGCTGCGAAAGAGGCTAAGGAATTTATTAGTGCGGGGTGAGAACCCTGTATCGCGTCGAATCGCCATGACGGTAGGGTGTCGCGATAGCGAAGCGATACCGAAGGTGGCTCAAGCGGGAATGGTCAAGCGTGGTCCGGACGGGTCCAAGGTGCAAGTGATGCACGAGGGGACGCTTGTGGTTGCCGGTGGATACCATGGCGATTGGATGTCTGAGATTATCCGTCGATTGCGGGGGCATCACGAACCGCAGGAAGAGTTGCTCTTTCATCATTTGCTAAAGGCTTGTGAGCCGGGGACATTGATGATTGAAGTGGGCGCGTTTTGGGCTTATTACACCGCATGGTGGCTGGGTGCTATCCCGAGCTCGAGAGCAGTGTGTCTGGAACCCGACGCGAACAACAGAAAGATCGGTGAGAGGAACCTTGCGCTCAATGGTCGCAGTGCGACTTGGATTTCCGCGTTGGTGGGAGCGACTTATCAGGAATCTGTATCATTTTGTCGTGAGTCCGATGGATCGGCAGTGAATCTTCCTTCGCATACTCTAGAGAGTTTAGTAGAGGCGCTTGGGCGACCGGCTGTAGAGATGTTGCATATTGATTGTCAGGGAGCTGAAGTTGATTTTCTCAGGTCCATGCATCGTGCCGTATCGGAGGGATTGTTGAGGTTTGTGGTAGTGTCGACGCATCATGAGTCGATCAGTGGATCAGCGACAACGCATGGAGATTGTTTGCGTTTGCTGATGGAAGCCGGGGGAGTGATCTTAGCGGAGCATTCGGTAAACGAGTCGTACAGTGGAGACGGCTTGATCGTTGCGAGTTTTCGGCTGAGCGATCGGGAGATAAAGTTGCCGGAGATGAGTCGCAATCGAAGGCTCGAGTCCTTGTTTGCATTTGACGATCCACAGAAATCGGAGTTGATACTCACGCGGACCGATAATGGGTCGATGGTTGTTTCGGCTGACGATCAAATTATTGGAGTGACGCTTCGAAAGGAGGGTGCGTTTGAGGAAGGTTTGTTATTGGATGTTGTGCGGTATTTATGCCGTGAGCGTGGATTTCGGCCGCAGGTTTTTGTCGATATTGGAGCGAACATCGGAACGCATTTGCTGAGAGCTTTATCGGAGGGGATGTTCACAAGAGGTGTCGCTATTGAGATGGATTCCTTCAACTACAATCTTTTGGTAAGTAACGTAGCATTGAATGGGTATACCGATCGGGCCACGCTTTTGAGAGTGGCGTTAAGCGATGTTGTTGGCGAAATGCAGATGGAGAGGTCCAAAGAGAATCGCGGGGACCACCGACTGCGAGGAGAAGGGGTTGGGGATTCTGGTAATAAGGAAGCTTATGGGGAATCTCGGCGTGCTACATGTAAAGTGCGAACCACGACATTAGATTTCATCGCGGATGAATTGAAGGAAGAGTTTGGCAGTGGTACGTTGGTATGGATGGATGTGCAGGGGTATGAAGGCCATGTACTAGATGGTGCCTCGAGGTTGTTAAGTCAACCAGACTGTCCGATTTTCGTCGTGGAGTTGTGGCCTTATGGGCTTCTTCGTTCGGGGGGGATCGAGCGATTAAGGCGGTTTCTTTCGAGTTGCAAGATGGTGTTCGACATTCGAGTCGAAGGATGGGAGCAAAGGCCGCTTGATCGCGAAGCGATCGATGCTTTGATTGAGAAATTCAGACAGTCTGACATCAGCGACGCGCACACAGATTTACTTTGTATACCTTGAAGGGTTCAAGCAGGATGACCGAGCGTAATTTTGTTTCCTATGCCCAGAGCATGGAGGATATTCGATTGTGGCGGGCACTGCGCGATCAGACGCCGGGTCGTTACATCGACATAGGGGCTTGGGAGCCGCGATTGGACTCGGTGAGTCGCGGTTTCTATGAGTTCGGTTGGCGAGGTTGCCATTTCGAACCCCATCCGGTGCTCGCGAAAAAATTGCGTGAAGATCGTCCCGATGAGACCGTCTATGAGATAGCATTGTCTGATCACGAAGGGGTGATGCAATTTTTTTTGGTGGGTGATGGGGGGACGAGCAGCGGCATCAACGAGCTAGCGGTAGCTGCATCTGGTTCGAATAGAAAGCCGCAGCAGATCGAGGTTCCGGTCACGACGCTTGCTCGGCATTTTGCATCGAGTAAAGATCAGACGGTTCACTGGATGAAGATTGATGTTGAGGGGATGGAAGCTGACGTGTTACGAGGATGGGATCCAGGGGTGTTGCGACCTTGGGTGATGGTGATTGAGGCTACGCGACCGATGAGTCGGATTCCGGTGCATGAGACGTTCGAACACATATTGATTGGTGCGGATTATTTACCTGCGGGTTTCGATGGACTTAATCGCTACTATGTATCAAAGGAGCACCGGGAGTTAGTCGACGCACTTGCGGATCCTGTGAGTATTTTCGATGTGATGGAGGGGTGCGAATTGAGCGATTCGAGTCCGTTCGTGCATGCTCAAGCGGCTCGTTTAAAACGGATCGAATCGAGTTGGGCTTGGTGGTTAGCCAAACCCATACGAGCTATTGAGTGGCGGATCGAAGCAATGCGAAAAAGGAAATGATTTACGAGGCGTAATGCGGTATTTCTCAGTGACACTAAGGCTTGGCAGTTTGTTCTAAGTTAAAGACTGCCATTGAGCGAGTGCCATTGAGCGATGGAAGCTAGTCGGT
>JBJONT010000405.1:0-8346 GCA_046051705.1 Planctomycetota bacterium
ATCTTACCCCTTATCCGTTAGTGAAACGCTTTCTGATGGATCAACTCGATCAAGTAGAGCACCGAACTGGGACCAAGCTATTGGTGGTCGATGCGCTCGATCCAAATCAGAGGGTGATGCAAGCGACGACATTTGAAGCGGCGTTGAAGTCGTTGCAGGACGGTCAGCACTTGGTGCCGATCACCCATCGGCTCATTCGCGATGATGTTGATGACGCAAGTTGTCATTACCGGATCGAATCCACTATCGCCGACGACTGATTTGCTCTTTCAAGAATTGACGCCATTACCACGCCAATCCCTAGTTTGAAAAAGATCATATTCCTCGGTAACTTTCCACCGAGGAAGTGTGGTATCGCCACCTTTACCCATGATTTACACGGAGCGGTTTAGAAATCGACTTCCGCGCAGTGTTTCGTTGTAGCGATCAATAACATCGATGTTGTTTCGCTACGCCGCGTTTACGAACGGAAATACGCTACGACTTTTGCGACCGTTATTCTCGCCGAATTGCTTTCTGCGATGAAGCAAATTCCTTTGGCAGAGGGAATTACTTAACGGGATGCGACTCGACAGGTAGAAATTCGAGAATGCATTGAGCGTAGAGTCGATGCCCGAAATCGTTCGGGTGATTTAGACCGTTGCCGGTGTAATCGAGTTCGTGCTTGCGTTCCGACATGATCTCCCAAACCCTAGTCACGTCCGCTATTGCTTCGTGTGCGCTGGCATCCGGCAAAGCATCGCGCAAAGCTTTTTGGTAAGCGAAGAACATATCGCGTGGGGTATGAATCCATTCACGGTTGCCGAGCATCGTGGTGACCCACAAAATCTCGACGTCAGGCACAAGCGTTTTCGCGCGTTGCCGGATCTTGTCGGCTTGATCCACAAACCATTTCGGATCGCGTCTGCCGACGTCGTTCATACCGTATGCCACTATGAGCAAATCGGGTTTGCATTCCAGAAGTTGATCAAGGTCTTCCACGCCGTTGGCGATACTCCATCCCGCGACGGAGCGATTGACCAGTGTGATCTCTGCGCCAAAGTCGTGACGCAACTGGGACGCAAGTAGGTCCGGATAGCCAGGTTGGTTCGGTGGGGTTGCAGTGGTTGCCGAAGCATCGAGGCCCGTGGAGATACTATCCCCGCTGACGGCGATTACCAGTTTGGATTTCCGTCGAAGTTTTTCAAGGCTTTTCGGAAAGTGGATTTCCATTGCACCTTCGCTGGACTCGACCGGATTTGCACGGCGATAGGTGATTTCAAGGTTGCGTTCATGAAACCACTTGCCAGGGGCATAGAGCAAGTTTTGATCGGGGTTACTCGCTCGGTGTTTGTAGCTGTTAGGGGCTGAACTCGGTGGAAAGAGCTGGTCGGTTCGGATGGTTTCACAAGGAAGTGGGCCGACCCATTGAATCGTCGACTTGGTTGCGTCTAGTTTCCAATCGATACCTTCTTGAAACACTTTTCCGGTCATCGCTGTTCTCAGTTCGATGATTTCCGAAGCGGGGAACGCCAAACGTGCGGTAGGAACCGCTTGACCATCTTGCAATAAGATGGAGCTTTCGCGGTGCACCGTTGGGGATTTCCAAGCGGGGGTGCGAAGTTGCATCGCCTCAAGGGCTTGGGACGGAATTTCGGCTGCGATTTGTGCCGAAGCAGCAGACTCAAAGGTTGCGAGAAGTAAGCAAACCAGACTCCAGGTCTGCCTGGAATAGTTGGTCGTTAAGTACCGATAAAAGGATTGCATGATTAGAAACGAAAAAAAGAATGGTGATCGGGATTGGGAGTGTGCGTGCAACTTTGCGCAGGTGAATATCCTATACTAAATCGGTTGTTGGAACTTGTGGCCAATTATGGAAACTGACCAGTGATGGAAACTGCGAGTAAGAAAGAATCAAGAGGAACCCGATGCGAAGTTACCAACTCCTCAACCGTGCATCCATGAGTCGCGATGCTCTTACGCGTCGATTGTTCTTGCAGAGGGCTTCGGCGGTTGCGTTGTTACCTGCGGCGGGGCGATCGATTGGTGCGACGGAAGTAAAGCATAAAGTTGCGTTGATCGGATGTGGGGGGCGAGCGGGGACTCACCGGGATGAGTTCAAGAAGATTGCAGAGATCGCTTGGGTATGCGACCCCGATAAACAACGGCTTGCTCAATTTGAAAAGGAAACAGGTGCGAAGGGTACGACCGACTTGCGACGGATTCTTGATGATAAAGAGGTTCAGGCCGTTGTGATTTCGACTCCTGACCATTGGCATGCTCCGGCAGCCATCATGGCTTGTAACGCAGGGAAACACGTCTATGTGGAGAAACCTTGCAGTCATAACTTTGTCGAAGGTGCGAAACTACTAGAAGCAGCCAGAAAGAATAATGTAGTCGTGCAGCATGGGACGCAGAGCCGCAGTAATCGGCTTGTCGTCGACGCGATTCAGATGATCAAGGAGGGGGCTATTGGCGATGTGTTGATGGCCAAAGCTTGGAATGTGCAACGTCGAGCGAACATTGGCAAGTCGGCACCTTCTGCGGTACCCGAGCATGTCGACTACGACGCATGGGTCGGTCCAGCAAGTTTCATCCCTTACCAGGAGAACCGTTTTCATTACTCTTGGCACTGGTGGCATAACTTCGGAACGGGCGATATCGGCAACGATGGAGCACATGAGATCGATATTGCGCGGTGGGGGTTGGGGGTCGAAGGCTTCCCGACCTCGGCAGCCGCGATCGGGGGTAAGTATTACTTCGACGATGATCAGCAATTTCCCGATCATGCTACATGTGTTTTTGAGTGGCCGGGGGATGGACAGGTCGGCCATCGTCGCCAATTGATGTTTGAAATGCGGATTTGGTCCAAGAACTATCCCTATAACTGCGACTGCGGAATCGAGTTCCATGGCACGCGTGGAATGCTGATGGTCAGCAAACGCGGTAAGCTGATGCTCTGGTCAGAGGACAACAAGGTTGTCGAGGATCCGAAGCCTAAGGAAGTCATTGCGTTGCCTTCGAGTCATCAAGCCGATTTTCTGCAATCCATCGAGACCGGTAAGAGGCCTTCTGCGGACATCGAGATCGGGCACCATTCCACGGCTTTGATTCATCTAGCCAACATCGCCGTACGCACCGGGGTTCAATTGGCTTTCGATCCGAAGACCCAATCGATTACAAACGATGCGCAAGCCAATGCGATGTTAGGTAGGAGTTATCGCGAGCAAGGGCATTGGTCGATACCTCGCTAATCCATCGGTTGTGAGCGTATGGGCATCGCCGACTAGTAAAAGAACGAAGTCACTAATCAACGACAGAATATGAAGATCACCAAAATCGAGACGCTTGTTTGCCACGCGCGCATGCGCAATTGGGTATTTGTGAAAGTCATCACCGACCAGCCTGGGCTCTTTGGTTGGGGTGAAGCGACTTTGGAATGGCACACGCGTGGGGTGGTAGGAGCGATTGAGGATCTATCCCAGTTACTGATTGGTCAAGATCCAACGCGTGTGGAGCATCTATGGCAGATGATGTGGAGGCAGCATTTTTGGCATGGAAGTGGAATTGTGCGTTCGACCGCCATCGCGGGAATCGATATTGCACTTTGGGATATTCTTGGCAAGGTACATGGAGTGCCTTGCCATCAGTTGTGGGGTGGAAAGGTTCGGGACTACATCCGATTGTATTGTCACCTTGGTGGCGGAGACATGAAGAGTTTCTACGAGACGCCGGTCGACAATGCCAAGCGATTCGGTGAGCTTGCGCTGCAAGCGGTCTCGGAGGGGTTTAGTGCATTCAAGTCGATGGCGGTCCCGCCCACGATGCCGATCGAGGGTTTAAAACCGCTCAAAGGGGCGGAAGCTTGTGTCGCGGCGATGCGTGAGGCGGTGGGGGATTCGGTGGACATTATGGTGGATTGTCATGCTCGTCCATCTCCAGCGATGGGAATGCAGTTTGCCAAAGTGCTTGAACCTTTTGGGTTGTATTTCCTCGAGGAGCCTTGTTGGCCAGAGAGCATCGAGGGGCTTGCGGCGATCAATGCTGCGGTAAGTACACCGATTGCGACTGGGGAACGGATGACACACTTGGCCGCGTTTCGCGATTTGTTTGCAGCGAAGGGGTGCGAGATTTGCCAGTTGGATCTGACGCATTGCGGTGGGTTCACCGAAGCGCGTCGTGTGGCCGCTTTGGCGGATGCTTATCGCATTGCATTAGCACCTCATAATCCCCAAGGGCCTGTCAGCACCGCTGCATCGATCGAATTCGGATTCTCGCAACCGAGCTACATTATTTGCGAATCGGTGCACAATGATGTTCCGTGGAGAGATGATGTAGTGCAGGAAGGTTATGTAGTAGATAAGTCGACTCGCACCGTAACACCGAACACGAAACCGGGACTTGGGGTTACCATCGACGAGGAAGCGGTGCGCAAGCATCCCTTTGAGCAAGAGGTTTTGCAGCGAGTGTTCTATGCCGATGGTGGCGTGGGCGATTGGTAGACCGATAAAGAGTAGCACAATGAACATTAAAAATACGGCTGGAGTTCAACCAAGGGATTCAGCTATGGGCGATTCGGGCAGTAAGCCGCTTTTGCGAGGAGTACTGCCGGTTTTGCACACACCCTTTTGTGAAGATGGTAGAATCGACGTCGAAGTTCTTGAGAAGGAAATCGATTGGGCTTTTGAAACCCAAGCGGACGGGGTGGTTGTCGCGATGGTCAGCGAGACCCTGCGGCTTGGCTATCATGGTCGCCGTGAGTTAGCGAATCATGTTTGCTCAGCGGTGCGTGGTCGGGGAACAAGTGTGATCAGTGTGGGGGCTGAGAGCATTCGCGAAGCTATCGATTTTGCGCAGCATGCGGAGGGATTGGGAGCGGATGCCGTGATGGCTATTCCACCCGTAGCAACGTCCCTTGGTGGTGATATGACGGTCGAGTATTTCAGCTCAATTGCTCGAGCGATTTCGATTCCTTTGGTGGTGCAAGATGCGTCGAGCTACGTTGGTGCGGCAATTGACTTGAGTGTTTACTTGCGATTGCTCAGCGAGTTTGGCGAGCATCGAATTTTCTTTAAACCCGAAGCGAGTCCGCTTGGTCCGAACTTGTCGAAGCTCCGCGATGGAAGCTTGGGGAAGGCAAGGATTTTTGAAGGATCTGGAGGGATCAATCTCGTCGATTGCTATCGGCGTGGGATTGTCGGGACGATGCCTGGAACCGATCTGCTCGATGGAATAGTCGCCTTGTGGCGGGCTTTACAAGCTGGAGATGAGTCCCGGATCTACCGACTGTCGTTGCCGATTTGCGCTTTGACTGCGTTGCAGTTACAAGCTGGTCTCGATGGTTTTCTCGCGATCGAGAAATACTTGCTCAAGAAGCGTGGGATTTTCCGAAACACCTTGCGAATCCGACCATATAGCTGGGATTTGGATCGGGAGACTTGCGAGGAAGTCGATCGGTTATTTGATTGCTTGCAGCTTGCGTTGCGCGATGAGCAGAACGGCACGCAGGGTGCTAACGGGCAAAACGCATCATGAGCGAGCATGATGAGCGGGACAAGGATGGCGATTTAGATCAGGGTGCGGGTGAGACTGATGTGCGAGCCGGCCGTTATCAAGTTTTGACGTTGCTTTGCATATCTGCCGCTGTCGCATATGTTCAACGAGCGGCGTTGAGTGTCCCTGCTGAAGAGATTGCGAGCGATTTGAAGTTCGCGAATCTTGCGAAGGATATGGGTGCCATTCAGTCGGCTTGGTATTTGGCTTATGCGCTGATGCAAGTCCCTTCGGGTTGGTTGGCGGATCGATTGGGAAGTCGCAGTGCGTTGATCATCTTTACGGTGGCTTGGTCGATGGCGACGTTGCTGAGTGCTTTTGCGAACGGTTTTTATTCGCTTCTGTTCCTTTGGGGATTGATGGGTGCGGCGCAAGCTGGAGCGTTTCCTTGTGCTGCAAAAGCGTTGGGTAGGATTTTCCCAGAGGCAGAACGAGCGAGGTCAACGGGGTTATTGGCAGCCGGTATGACCATAGGTGGGGCGATTGCACCTGTGCTTGCGGCGTATTGTTTGGAAGGCCTTACTGGCCCAGCGCAGCGACTTGGGGTGGAGCGATGGCGACTGCTGCTGATGGCTTATGCGATTCCTGGAATTCTCTGGACAGGAGGTTTTTTATGGATCGTAACTCGCACTAAACTACCTTCGGCTGAGGTTTCGAAGAGCACATCCAGAGTGCGATGGTCGAAGATGTTGGGGAGTGTGCCGTTGATGTTGTTGTGTGGGCAGCAGTTTTTTAGGGCGGCGGGGATGGTCTTCTTCACCACTTGGTTTCCTACCTTCTTGCAAAAGACTCGCGGGGTTTCCCAGTTGGACTCTGGAATCCTCACTACTGTTGCCGGGATAGGAGGTGTGGTCGGAAGTTTAACGGGTGGTTACTTTTCGGACTGGTTGCTAAAGAAGACAGGCAATCCGAGGCTTAGTCGCCAGGGTATAGCAGTCGTTGGGATGAGCAGTTGTGCGTTATTGATCCTACTGTCGTATTTCGTGGCGGATACGTACCAGAGCATTACGCTGATCAGTTTGGGGGCTTTCTTTGCGACGTTCGGTGGGGTCAGCGGATATGCGGTTGCCATCAGTTATGGTGGGCGGCATGTCGCGACAGTTTTTAGCACGATGAATATGTTTGGGAACTTTGGCGCATCGCTGTTTCCGTTGACGGCAGGCTGGCTGGTCGCACAGACGGAGAACTGGAATCTCATTCTGTTCTTATTTGCTGGAGTGATGGCTATCGATGCGGTTTGCTGGGCGTTGCTCAATCCTCGAGGAACGATATTTGGAGATGAGTAAAATGGAAGTGATTAGGAAATCGCAAGGACGTTTTCGGGGGGCTTTTGCGAGGTGTGACATCACACCGCCAGTGGGGATTTATCATCGGATGTGGGGAGCGGCGTTGCACGATCGCGCTACGGGGATACACCGTCCACTTGAAGCAACGCTGCTGTGGCTGGAACCCTATTCAACGGGAACTGATGTTTCAAAATCAAGCGAAGCGCGAATTCTCGTAAGTCTCGATCACTGTATTCTGGATCCAGAAGAGATCGAGAAGATTCGCGAGTCGATTCATCGTTCCACAGGGATCGATGCTGGCAAGGTGTTGGTAACATTGACGCATACTCATGGAGCTGGATGGATGTCGCGAACCCGCAGCGGGTTGCCGGGTGGGGAATTGCTGGGTCCTTATTTAGATCAGTTAGCAAATCAACTTGGGCTCTTAGCCAAAGAAGCTAGCAGTAGGGTACAGCCCATGAGGATGGTTGTGACGGCAGGCCGCTGTGAACTTGCCGCACATCGCGATTTCTTCGACGAGGAGCGTCAGAGATTTGTATGTGGTTTGAACCCGGAGGGGCAAGCCGACGATACTTTGTTGATTGCAAAGCTAACAGATGAAAAGGGGGAGTGTTTAGGAACCATCGTTAACTATGCTTGCCATCCAACAACATTGGCTTGGGAGAACACATTGATCAGTCCCGATTGGGTGGGGGCGATGCGAGAGACGATTGAACGCGAGCAGGGAGGGGTTTGTCTGTTTCTTCAAGGTGCCTCCGGAGACCTTGGGCCTCGCGAGGGATTCGTCGGGGATCCTGCAGTGGCGGATCGCAATGGCAAGCAGGTTGGCTTTGCAGCCCTATCTGCGATTGCGACTTTACCTGCCGCAGGAACCGAGTATCGGTATGCCGGACCTGTGATATCCGGTACCGCGATTGGGACTTGGCAGCACGTACCGGTGTGTGCGGAGCAGGATCAAAAAGGAACGAGGTGGCGATGGGAAGAGCTAGTCGTAGGCTTACCCTACAGGCATGATTTGCCGACGATCGAGCAAACGCGAGCTGAGATGGAACATTGGTTGGGGGAGGAAAGCAAGGCGCGAGAAGCATCGGATCTTGGGCGTGTTCGCGATTGTCGAGCACAGGTCGAGCAGCGAACAAGGCAATTGAATCGCTTGACGCACCTTGAGCCTGGTCGATCGTATCCGTTGCGTTGTCAGATTGGGATTTTGGGAGATGTAATTTGGGTGTTTTTGCCTGGGGAGTTGTATCAGATTTTTCAAGTTACCCTGCGAGAGCGGTTTCGTTCGCATGCGGTTTTTGTCACGACGCTAACCAATGATTGGCAGCCGGGCTACATACCTCCGGCGAGTGTATATGGATATGAGATCTATCAGGAAGTCATTGCAGCGACTTCGCCGGGAAGCTTAGAGTGTTTGATCGAAGCGATCACGAGGAAAATTTCCCATATGAACGCAGAATCGACTTAAGTCTGCGATTTTCGAGCGAGCGAGAGTTGGGTTTTTCAGGTTTCCAGTGAGAATCAGCCG
>JBJONT010000406.1:0-10084 GCA_046051705.1 Planctomycetota bacterium
AACATCGTAGCTTTTTCGAACAAAACCCTCGTATGAAAGTCATGGCTAGTCAGATCGATCGCATGGGTGATAAACTTACGGTTCACCAAAGGGCCGCCGACGGGTTTCTTGCGACACTCTAGAGTTGGCCCGGGGCAGGATCGCAATCCGGATATCTTTAGAAGTTTTATTTATGAGCAATGCATTTGATCTGGCTTCGTTTTTCTCGAATATAGGATCCGAGGTCGCCCTGAAGACCTCCGGCAAGGGGCCTGAGGGAGCTTTACCCCTGACCGATGAGATGCTCAAGACTTGGTCTAGTGGAGACTTGTTCGGTTGGACGCAGAATGCGGGTATGGGATGGGATCCGAAGAAGATGCTTGGCCCGCAGTTTTTATTGCTTAGCACTCAAGGTGGCATGCGTGGTGAGGATGGCCATCCGATAGCGCTAGGATACCACACGGGGCATTGGGAGGTTGGGTTGTTGGTGCGAGCCGCGGCCGAGTGGTTTTACGAGAGTGGCGGGGTACCTTTTGCTGGTTATGTGAGCGATCCATGCGATGGACGTTCGCAAGGGACGACGGGCATGTTTGATTCGTTGCCGTATCGCAACGATGCGGCGATTGTATTTCGGAGATTGATCCGTTCCTTGCCAACGCGACGTGGAGTGTTGGGGGTGGCAACGTGTGACAAGGGGTTGCCGGCTATGATGCTTGCGCTTGCGGGCTGTTCTCAGTTGCCGAGCGTTGTGGTTCCGGGTGGAGTCACGTTGCCTGCTCGCAACGAGACTGGGCCGGAGGAAGACCTTGGAAAGGTTCAGACGATTGGTGCAAGATACACCAATGGGATGATCAGCTTGGAAGAAGCAGCATCAGCGGGCTGCAAGGCTTGTGGATCCCCTGGCGGTGGATGTCAATTCTTGGGAACTGCGGCGACGAGTCAGGTGGTTGCCGAAGCGTTGGGAATGACGGTGCCACATGCGGCTTTAGCACCAAGTGGTCAGCCGGTATGGTTGGATCTTGCGAGGCAATCGGCGAAGGTTCTTTGGGATCAGCATCATCGCAAAGCGAAGCTTTCAGACATTCTGTGTGAGGATTCGTTCCACAATGCGATTGCAGTTCATGCGGCTTGTGGGGGCTCGACGAATCTCTTACTGCATATTCCAGCGGTGGCTTTTGCTGCTGGGATTCCTCGACCAAGTTTGGAAATGTGGAGTGAGCTGAATCGCAAGGTATCGCGGTTTGTCGACGTATTGCCGAATGGTCCACAGTTCCATCCGACGATCCGACTGTTTCTAGCGGGTGGTGTGCCGGAGATCATGTGGCACTTGCGGGAGCTTGGGGTTGCGAAATGCGATTGCAAGACCGTCACTGGGCTGACATGGCATCAGATTCTCGATCAGTGGAAGGATTCCCCGCGTCGCAAGGCGATGAGGGAGTTGCTCAAAGAACGCGACGGTGTGGATCCTGATGACGTTATCTTGCCTCCAGCAAAGGCTTCGGCGATGGGGATGACAAGTACGATTTGTTTTCCTCAGGGGAATATTGCACCGGAGGGATCTGTCATCAAATCGACCGCAATCGATTCGAGTGTCATCGATGCCGATGGGGTTTATCGGAAGATAGGGCCAGCGCGGGTGTTCACTTCGGAGAAAGAAGCCGTTGCGGCGGCGAAGGGGCAGCATCCGAATCCGCTGAAGGCTGGAGATATCGCGGTGCTCATCGGATGCGGACCGATGGGAACGGGCATGGAAGAAACGTACCAGTTGACCAGTGCCTTGCGATATCTGGAGTATGGCAAGCATGTTGCGGTGATTACCGACGCGCGATTTTCTGGTGTAAGCACAGGCGCTTGTATCGGCCATATCGGTCCCGAAGCTCTCGCAGGTGGACCGATTGGAAAGTTGCGCGATGGCGATACCCTGCGCATCATCATCGATCGCAAAAGCTTGCATGCAGAAGTTGATTTCATCGGCTGCGATGGAAAAGAATTCACGGCTGATGAAGGAGCTGCGGTACTTGCACAGCGACCAACATTTCCGGGGTTATCCGCCGATCCTCGGTTGCCGGTCGACACCCAACTCTGGGCTGCGCTTCAGCGTGTTAGCGGAGGAACTTGGGGAGGGTGCGTATACGATCCAGAACGGATTATCGAAGTACTCGAAGCGGGCATGAAAGCTTTGCGATGATACTGTTGCTCGATAACTACGACAGTTTTGTCTACAACCTTGATCGGTATTTACAGCGTCTTGGGCAGTCGACGTTAGTACTGCGTAGCGATGCGATTGGCTGCGATGGGATTGCGAGGCTCAAGCCTTCCGCGATCTTAATTTCACCTGGGCCGAAGGATCCCGATCATGCCGGGTGTTCGATGGAAGCGATCCGCCGTTTTCATGGTTCGATCCCGATCCTTGGGGTTTGTTTGGGGCATCAAGCGATCGGGCAAGCCTTTGGAGGGCGCATTGTCCGAGCTACCGAGCCGATGCACGGGAAGTCATCGCAGATCGAGCACCGAAGTCAGCGTCTGCTGGCGGGCTTGCCGAACCACTTCAAAGTCGGTCGTTACCATTCGCTGGTGATTGATCCAGATAGCTTACCGGAATGCCTTGAACCAACTGCCTGGACGGCCGACGGTGCGATCATGGCTGTTGAGCATCGAAGCGAGGCGGTCTTTGGTGTGCAGTTTCACCCAGAGTCGATACTGACCGAGCACGGGTATGTTATTTTGCGCAATTTTCTTGATATTGCGGGCTTGGATCCGCAAGGCGCTCCGGCTTCGGATCTGTCTCTTTAGGACTTTGGTCGAAAAACTTGCAGGGGTGTAAATAAATTCTCTGGCTCGATGCATCTCTTGGGAGGATCGAGCAGTGGGCTGGCCAACGGAAGCGGTGCGGCGCAAGCCGCCCGGTGTCTGGACGCAAGTGGCTCAATGGAAGCGGTGCGGCGCAGGCCGCCCGGTGTCTGGACGCCAAGGGCTCAATGGAAGCGGTGCGGCGCAAGCCGCCCGGTGTCTGGCCTGCCCGGCTCGATTGCATCCGAACATCGAATCAATTAGCCCCTAGTTGATTGTGGTTCTTGGCTTATTCACAGATTGGTCCGCTTCAGGCGTCAGTACTTAGTTCTCCATTTTTCACTATCACCTTTCAACTCGAATTTTTCCATCATGGGTACTGAGGATTCGTCAGCAAGTATTGAGCCTGGAATTGCCTTGAGCGATTTTTTGGCGTTCAACACCAAGCTGGAAAAGCTTATTGCGGCGGGGGTGCCCATACGGTTTCCGGGCGCACCGAATCGGATGCGTGAATGGTTACAGGATCTCAGCCAAAAAGTGGCTTTAAGGGTTGGTACCGGAGCAGCGGTGCTAGAGGCGGTAGATTCGGAAGTCGGGGGACAGGTTGGGTATCGCGATGCATTCGTAGCGTGGTGCGGAACGAGTCAGCGAGACGTTTACGAGCAGGGGGCTGGGGATTTAAGTGTGCTTGAGCCTTGGGTCGTTCGCGGAGTGCAAGGGGAGCGTCGCGTGCAGGAGTCGTGGGTAAGCCTGGTTTCATTTTGGATTCTTGGGGCGATCGCGATCCTAACTTTCTGGTTTACGGTCCGGAATCTATTCCCTCCGATGAAGTTGTACTATGAGAATGCGAGGCTTGTGCCGGGGGTCGGTTTTCAGTCTCTTGCGTGGCTCAATGAGAATCTTACTTGGTTGGTAGCACTCGCGAGTATTGGCTGGATAGCTTTCGTGTCGCTGGGGCGTGGGGTTGTTTCGAATGGGTTTCGCCATGTGCCTATTTCTAGGAAATTGCCAGGTTTTTGGCTTGGGGTTGCAGTGCTGGTAGGTGGGGTGATCGTGGCTGCATTGGGGTTGATGGTGTTCTGGCCGTTGATTGAGTTGTTGTATCGCGTCAGCGAGCCGAGTCGCATTTAGAAGCTGAATTTTGCGGAGGATATCATGGAACAGCACGACGCATACTTAGCTCGAATTGCGCAAGCCGTATCGATAAGCGAGCCGCTTCAGCATTGGTTGGCGAGCCGTAATGAAGGTGGGCGAGGGGTGAGCGATCCGGCGATTCTCAAGGTTCTCGAAGCCCTTCGCACTCCGGTCCCTGCGCATCGTTGGCTTCAAGATCCAACGCTTGCAGCAGCTTTACCGCTGTTGTTGCGATCTGCGGATATGAAATCCGTCAGTGCCGTGACGAAGAATGTGTCGCTAGGTGATGGGCTTGCTAGCGCAGATGCAAGGGGCGTCGAGCCAGGCTTTGAGTCTCTTGAGCCTTGGTGTGTTCTGATCGAGAAATCCGACCAGAGTTTTTGGGCCAGCCTTCAGCGATACAGTTATCCTGCGATCTTGGTTCTTCTTTCGCTGCTTTTGTTTCTGTTCATTGCGATGTTCATCGTGCCTGTTTTTCAGGAGATGTTTATCGATTTCGGCTTGATGCTTCCAGCACCAACGGTGTTCTTGTTTACGACTTCTCGCGTAGTGGCATCGGCTCCTTGGTTAGCATTCCTTGTACTGGGAGTTTTGTTAGCGATAACTCCTTTGTTGAGATACTTTTGGCGGGGATGTTTGGATTTACTAGAGCATTCTTCGCTAATACGTTTGTTTCGGCTTGGTTCGAAGCGGAGTCTTCTTGCGATGGCCCGGTGGTCTGGGACGCTTGGGGAACTCTTAGCTATCGGCGTACCGGAGGGGCAAGCTGTGTTGACAGCCGGAATCGCCAGTGATCATCGATTTCTGCGTGTGCGATCCGAGCAGCTTGCAAAGAAACTGCAAAAGGAGCCTGAGCGACCATGCAGTTCCCATCGCGAGGCGTCGAGTTTTTCTTCGGTGAGTATCGCAGCATTGGACTTGGCTCGCACTGGGGCGACCTCCGCGACGCTTGTCCGAGAGATTGCAGATAGTTATGCGCTGCGATGGGCAAGTCGAGGTAGGCCAACGGCGGACTGGATAGGGCCTTTCGCCATCGTCCTTGTCGGAGGACTGGTAATGTTCATTTTGCTTGCGTTGTTCATGCCCCTGACGTCCATGATCACGAGCTTGAGTGGCTAACACAAGCGCGGAAGGGAACGGAGATTTACCGATGAGTAATCAAGAATCAAACGCAAATTCGAGCCGAGCCTTTTTGGACTTGCCACGGTTTCCCGCTTGGCGAAGTGCCACTTGGATACCGGGTTGTTCATTGGAGGATGCGCAGGTTTCACTGCTTGCTGTAATTCGCGGTGCGATCGATCAGAAGTTACCTTTGGCACCATTGGTTCGCTCGCTATCGAACGAGTATTCAGGGGGGTACCGAAAGACATTAAAGCGACTAGCAAACTTGTTGGAGAAGGGGGTTCCGTTGATTGAAGCCTTGGAGCAAGTCCCTGATGCTTTGTCGGAGCATGCTGTTCTGTCTCTCAGGCTTGGGGTACAAAGCGGCGCGGTATTTCCAGCATTGCAGATGCTCAAGGATGAAGTCGTTGAACGCACCATGGATCCGCCGGTACGGAGTTGGAAATCGTTTTGGTTGTACTGGATCGTATTGTTCGGCATTCTGCTAGTACTGCTTACAGTCTTCCAACTGCGGATTGCACCAAGTCTACGACATGTTGTGGAAGAATTGGGGTTGCAGGCGCCGCGATTCGGAATGTTCTTACAGTATTTAGGTTATGCCTGGGCTGCGTTCCTCATCCTAGTCCTGTGGTTGATCACGACGAGTTGGTCGTTCCGGTTGAGGCGTTTGATACGTACTATCTTCAGAATGCCTATGGGGCGACTTGATGAATCGAAAGAGTCAGTACTTCGATTGCTTGGAATGACGACTAACCAGGGCAGACCAGTCATCGGTGCTTTATCCACCATGGCAAAGTATCAAGCCAACAGCGTGATGCGGAGCAAGCTTTTGGTAGCTCGCAACGAGATCGAACATGGTGTGGATGCTTGGGATGCACTGAAGTCTGTTGGATTATTGAATTCAGATCAAGCCGATGCGCTGAAGGATGAGTCGAGCATATCGCAGTCATGGATACTGAGTGCCTATGCGAGATGCGTTTTGGTTAAGCGGGAGGCTCGAGAGCGGCTTGCTACTGCACTGATTCATCCCATTATGGTTTTAGCGGTAGGCTGGGTTGTGCTCGTTGTGTGCTTGTATGTATTCGGGCTTCTATACGGTTTGGTGTACCGCTTGTCATGAACAATCAGAACGGAATTGACGAGCTCAATGATGAAATTTCGATTGATACGAATTGTGTGAAGTTAATCTCGGTTAGCAGTGTACGAGTACGAGGGAATCGAATGATGAATCGCAAGGGTTTTATTAGCATCGAGATCTTGGTCGCGGCAAGCTTGCTGATCGTCATCGTCAGTGGGTATGCGGCGTTGCAGTATCGATTGTTGGGTGTGGCAAAAGATGCCAAGCATTATCAATTGGCTTTGCACGAGGCAGCCAACCAGATATCTATGCTCCAGGGGATGACGGAATTGGAGCTTGAGGATGGTATCGAGAAAGCTCATTTGCCCGAGGATGTACTTCGCTCATTACCGAATGGGAAATTGTTCATCGAGAAGATTGTCGATCAGAAGGGGACAAGGGTCAAAGTTCGAATCCTATGGGATAGGGCGGGCGCTCCCTCTCCAGTCGAGCTTATAGGTTGGATTTCGACGGGCCCTACGGGCGATCAAACTCAAGGGGAGGTTCGATCATGAGGCGTAGACGAGGTTCGATGCTGATTGAATTGTGCGGAGTGATTGCAGGAGGAAGTGCAGTCATGCTGCTTGGGATTGGTTTAATTGAGCGGTCGTTTCATATGGCCAGAGAAGTTCAACAACTCTCGAATCATCAGCGGGAGCTCGGGCGTCTTGCGGAATTTTGGAGAAGCGATTTTTCAGGTGGAAGCAGGATAAGCACAGAATCGCCGGATCGGATCGTTATTGCGAAGCATGGAGCTGAGGTTTCCTATGTGATTGCGCAAGAGGGTGTGATTCGGGAGGAGAGCCGACAAGTTGGTCTTGAAGGATCCGGAAGCAACATCAAGAGCGTCGAGAAATTCGAGCTTGGCGAGTCGCATCAAGTGAACTTTCAAGGTGAATCGTTGAGAGTCAACGCAGTCAATTCGGTGGGAGAAATCACAGGTTTGCGTTTGCGAGTGATTGGGAAAGTCGCCGGGTTGAAAGGTAAGGTGCAATCCGATGCGAATTAAAAAAGGGCGGGTCGGTTCAAAACGTCAAGGTTGGGTGCTTGTGGTAGCGTTGGTCGCGGTAAGTGTTTTTGTTGCAATGTCTTCGACGAGCATTCGTTGGATACTTCGCAGTCGGCAATCGATCAAGACTGAACGCGATGTTTTGCAGCTTCAATTGCTGTGCGATGCAGGTGAGATGAGGGCCAAGTCGGCTTTCGAGATCGATGCGGAGTATCGTGGTGAGGAGTGGTTGGACCAAGACGATTTGGTAACCGGACGAGGGTTTCAAGTTTCAATCATTGCGGATCCAGTTATAGAGGGTTCGGGTGCGGATAAGGTTGCTGCGTCAGATGCATCGCACAGGGCGTTTCAGGTTGTGGCTCGAATGACAGGTCGAGCGCATGCACCTGAGACGATCCAACGAAGTCGAATTATTTATTTGCCAACACCGAGCGAACGGTAGTTCTCGGTTGTAATCAACAAACAATTTAGGAACGTATAAATCAAACTAGGAGCTTTAAAAATGAGATCATTATCAAAGAAAATGCGGTTTTCCCGTCGTGGGTTTACGTTAGTTGAGCTTTTGGTGGTCATTGCCATCATTGGGATCTTGGTTGGATTGTTGCTACCGGCCGTGCAAGCGGCGAGGGAAGCGGCAAGGCGGATGAGTTGCGCGAACAATATTGCCCAGTTGGGATTGGCAATGCATCACTATGAATTCGCTATGGAGCATTTGCCTTCCGGCACAATCAATTCCACGGGCCCGATCCGAAACGAGCCTATCGGGCAGCATGTCAGTTGGACGGTTCAATTGTTGCCATATATCGAGCAAAACGCTTTGTATCGCGGTATTGATATGGCGAAGGGGGTGTACGATCCAGTGAATGTGCAATTCCGCAAAGTGCAGATCGCAGGTCTTGTATGTTCATCATTCCCATTGCCTGGGCGATCTGGCACTGATGATAACTTTCTCGGCTCAAGCACATATGCGGCTTGCTACGGCGACAGCGATGTTCCAGTAGATGACAACAACAACGGCGTTTTTTATCGCAACAGTAGGACCAAGTTCAGTGACATTGATGACGGGGCTTCAAATACGATCTTCGTATCGGAGAAGGTCTCTGAGCGAGGAGATTTAGGTTGGATGTCAGGAACGCGTGCGACATTGCGGTATGGACTTTTTGCACAACCAGGGAAATTGGATTACACCCAACGTTGGACAACGGACTCGAATCCGGATATCGGAAGCCTGATCATGGGAGGCTTTTCAAGTTTCCACGTGAGTGGTTGTAATACGCTCTTGGGTGACGGGGCGGTTCGGTTTTTTACGAACACTACCGACCCTGTTGTTGTTCGCGCCATGGCAACACGAAATGGGCAAGAGCTCGATCACCTTAAGTTTGATTGGTGATAGACTCGAAGTTCACGTGATAGTGAAACTACCAGATTTCATGGATATAGGACTGAGCTGATCGAATCTCCTCGGTCACTTTCTTAAGATCGCTGTGGATCGGAATTCCTCTCGGGAACGGGTGCATAAAGATTTCGGTCCAGCCTTGGAAATTCCCATCGCGAAGAGCTTTTAATAACGGTTTGAAATCCAACGGCCCTTTGCCTGGAAGTTGCAAGAGTTCGTCTTCTTTTGGTTGGGCTTGCATGCATCCTTTACCGTGTTGCCAAGCGTAAAAAAGTGCGGTGCTCGGGAGTATCTCGGTTAAAAGGTTTGCCAAAAGCTCTTCGTTCTGCGGAAGATGGTAGGGGGCGAAAGCGATGGCAAGGCTTTCGGGTGTTCCCGCAGCATGTTTCATTCGATATTCATGAAACCAACGAAGTGAATCCGGGGAATCCAAGAGGCTCTTACCGTGGTTTTCGATAGCAATGGTTACTTGATGCTCGCGTGCGAGCTCCCAGTGAGGTTTCATCTTTTCGATGAATGCTTCTACAGCCCGCTTCAATTCCTGTCCCTGCAAACCGGCTGTTCCTCCAGAACCGGTAACGATTGTCGGGCAATGAAGTCGATTGCAAAGTCGGATTTCGTCTGCGAGCCCAAAGGGGCCGAGTGGAAACTGCGTGATGCAGCCTAGCTTAATATTGTGTTTTGCGAGAATATCAGCGAAGCGATCTTCGCCCATCTGCGTGAGCTCTTCGCGTTGGCTACCGTGAATTTTGGGCCACAGGTCGATATGTTCGATACCTAGTTGCTCGGCGATGGGCAGGATACTTTCGAGTTTTTCGGTGCCAAAGAGAGAGGTTGCCAGTAGGTGTCTTGGGGTGGCATCACTGCCCAGCGGTTCGTTTGGGTAGGGATGTGAAGGCGAGCCGAGAGCGGATTCGTTGGGATTAAACAACACGTTGTTTGCAAGGATGCTTGCGGAAAGAATCTGAATCGCTTGTCTGCGAAACATTATTTACCTCGTAAACATTTCTATGGTCGTATGATCGGCGATGCAGGGACGATTGCTCCTTATGATACACGATATCCAGAAACCCGAAGTGTCAGCGAGGCAGCAGTGGAGTGCACGTCGCAAGCGTGAGTAGCATCAGCGCTGTTGTTGCAAGTGGATCTCACTCATGTTGTGATGTGAGTAGATCGGGGTAGTACGGCAGTTTCCTCGCTGACGCATCGGGTTGTCAATTAGTTATTGCTGATGTCCATAGTGGATGAATCTCTCGCAATATGACATGCGATCCATTAAGATGTAAAGAAGTGTTCATATGCCCTCGAATCGATTTCGTGGGGGAACGGTAGGTTTATCAGGAATGAGGATAATGCTCAAATCAATTTCAAAAACCGGTTTGCTCGTTGCGATCGGTACTGGCTCTGTTTTTGCGAATCCAGTTGGAGATGCAAGTGGGATTGAACAAAAGTTTGTTCCCTCTGGGATAACGCAAAAGATTGGTGGCTATCGTCCGATTAGGGCTGAGATGTCGGAGGAAGCCATGGGGGTCTCGAA
>JBJONT010000407.1:0-15480 GCA_046051705.1 Planctomycetota bacterium
ACGATGAAATTTTCATTGAATTCCGGATCATCTTTAAAATCGACTTGGAACAACACATCGCCCAAGCTTGCTGTCCAAATGGATTTCGTGCTCGGTGTGCGTTTCTTGATCACGATCTGAGGGGCGGAAATAGAAGGGTTTATCCCGAGATAGTACTGTTTGAAGACACCTTTACCGAAACTATACTCCATGACGATGATGCGCATCGAATCGCTATCTGCGACGCAAACAGCCCTAATATTGGTTTTTAAACCAAATGAAGGAAGATGTGGGTAGAAGTTTCCAAGAGTCTCATCGTCGAAATTGCTCACGACATCAAACCCCAATGGTTCGACGAATTCGGACAGTTCGCCCTTTCGCTTTTTGCGTCCAGATGCAGATACAAAAAACAAAAATGCAAAAACTGATACGGAAGTTGCGATGATAACTAGTATTTCCACAATGTAGGCCTTCAAAAAAAGGTTCTTGGCGAATTGAAGTGGCTTACGGTCTGTGTAACGGCGCGTGTGATTGTCATTGCCCCCAAATTTCCGGCACTACAAACCCTTGTGGTTTGGCTTCCCCCTTGGGTTCGACCGCCTCGGCTCGATACTTCGTCCAACGCTCATACATTGTTTGAACACGCTGCGGATGAGCTGCGGCCACATTGGATTTCTCATTCGGATCCGTAGTCAAATCGAATAGCTCGATTCCTCTCAGTGTACGCTCCTCTCCCTCTTGTTCCTCTTTCGCTTCGCCTATCGCTCCCGATTTTCCTTCGTGGACCACTAGCTTCCAATCACCTAGTCTTAGTGCCCCCGACTTGGGTGCTGCATTAATGAGAATCTCACGATCCGGCATCGCTTCCCCTTTTGCTACAGCATCCCACATGTTGATTCCATCGATGGGCAAGTTGTTCTGGTCTACCTTTGCCTTGGCTACTCCTAGTAGCGTTGGATAAAGATCCACAATGTGCATCGGTTCTTTGACAATCGAACCAGCAGGGATCTTCCCCTCCCATGCCATCAATGCCGGTACGCGCACACCTCCTTCGTAAACGGTACCTTTCGAAGCCCTAAGCGTTCCGTTACTGGTCACTTTTCCAGGTGCAGGGCCACCATTATCACTTGAAAAAAAGAATAGTGTATTGGAACGCTCCCCCGCCGCATCGATTGCATCGATAATTCGACCAATCGATTCATCCATCGCCGTCAGCATACCAGCGTAGCTTCGTCGATCCCCTTTAAGGTGGCCGAAGCCCTCGAGGTACTTCTTTGGTACTTGATGGGGCGAGTGGACAGCATTGAATGGTACATACAAGAAGAAAGGTTTCTTGCCGGCATACTGTTGGACGATTCGAATCGCCTCGTCGGCAAGAAGATGGGTTGAGTACCCCTGGTCGCGACAGACTTGATCGTCTCGATGCCAATCGAAACCGCCATCGCGGGTATGTTCAAAATAATCGATTGCTCCGTTGTAGTGTCCGTACTGATGATCGAAACCACGGCGCGTTGGTAGGTATTCTCTGCGAAAGTGCCCCAAGTGCCACTTACCAACAATCGCCGTTGCATATCCCGCGTCTTTGAGTCCTTGAGCGAGCGTCTGTTCCTCTAAAGGTAATCCGTGCTGAGCCCACGGGCGAATCACACCAACTTGTAAACCATGACGAATGGGATAGCGTCCTGTCATGAAAGCTGCACGAGTTGGCGAACAGACAGGCTGCACATAAAAGAAATCCAATTGAGCCCCAGCACTCGCTAATCGGTCGAGGTTCGGAGTCGGTATTTCGCTCCCATGCCATCCGACATCTTTCCAACCTAAGTCGTCCGCGAGAAAAACAACGATATTCGGCGATTCCTCTTTATCCAAGCTAACTTGAGGCATCGCGCAAACAAGCGAGTTGGGCAAAAGCGTCACTATCATTATCAGATAAAAAAGTTGATTCATGTCTGGTATCTTCATGTGGATTCCGGGTTGGTGGTGGGGCTCCTGCCCTGCCTGTCCATCGCGCTAGCGACCCGCGCGCTAATTCAAACTCCCAAGTGATTGTTGCTGGGTTTTGTTACACACTATCAAGTGACCTCTTCTTGGAAAAGGTTAGGCGATGCTTGATCACACGAAGCAGTGTTCGTATGAATGGATTTAAGCCTCGATCTGAGAGTGACCAATTAATGTGAAGGAATTCAGCGGTTGAGTTACTCGTTTTCTTTGGTAGGTAGGTCGGCTGGGATCAAAAGAATTCCCAGATACTTTTTTTCCGAATCACTACCGAACATTGTTTTGTAGGTATTGCGACTCATCGGATAGAAGGCGAATCCTGTGGTCGGTACTCGTATCTCGTCCGCCCAAGCGACCGAGTTTTGACTTTTCAGTCGCGTTGTAAATTGGACAGTCGTTTCGTTCTCGGTAACACCAGAAGTTTCAATAATTACCGACCCAGTTGCTCCTGCTGTTGGCGCAGTTAGCGTGCCAATTCTGACTCTTCCATTCGAACTATAAATTGATTCGAAACGATAATAATGGTTCAAGGATTCTTCTGCTGGGCGGCTTGGGACTTCATCAGAGTCGTAGGGTTGCACCAGCATACTTCTCACCAATTTTTCTCCATGACTCGCTGCATGGACTTGCTTATTGATTGTAGGTGATCGATCTGGGAATTCCAAATTCACCTGTATGTTTAGAGTTTGATCCAGATTATCGGGAAAGTCAGACTCCTTACCTGGAGCGAACACTCGGCCGAGGGAACAACGGTTGGGCAACTCGATTTTTCTTTCGGGACCGGTGAGAGATAGCCAACTGGAAGGACTGTAAAGCTCATGCCATTCATCGCTTGATACGTCGGTGAGGGATTCTAGAATCGGCTTCGTTGGAATTTTAAAGCGAATCGGTTTCTTTCGGTCGAAGTTGACTGGGTCTGTAACGAATTCAAGTTCTATAAAGTCGTCAGACTCTTTCCGTAGAATCTTAGGTAGTCCCAATGCAAGCATACCGCTAAGCCTCTGATTAGAAAATACTCCATTGGTTTTCTTGACGGGTATCGATGATCGGTAGAGCGATTGTTGCTTTCCGTCTTTTTCGAGCGAAATTGATAAGGAAATCTTAAATTCGTCGGCTTCGATCGCCATACCCAAAGCAGTTGGTGATTTCGGTTTATCACTACCTTTGAGCAAAGCATCCGAGATATCACCGAGATAGATCATCTGAGGGGGAGTGTAAGATGCTTTGCCCCTTTCTTCCTCTACTAACACCCCTTCTTTTGACTTCGGTTGCTCGCAACCAAGGCAGACAAAGACACAGAGGATGATAAACCAAGTAACCACAAAGCGTGGAGAACCATCATTGTACATATCCGAACCTCTATCTCCTCGTCTTGATAAGTGCGCCATCGACTCGAATTCGAACGTCTCGTAATCACTGAACTGAGATGGAACTAGTGTTAAGCCTTCTACAATAAAAGCGATTAACCCACGCGAACCCAATCAGAAAGGCTTCATCATATCGGAAAAATATCGGATGATTTTTGGATACAAGTACGGACCGCTAGAAAGGCGTCCGTGCGTCCAACTTTACTGACCAATGCTAGTTGACGAAAAAACGCCAAAAATACGTGTAAGTGAGTGGTGTTCAATGTTGGGTGTTGAAGTGTGGGGGAGTAAAGCTTAGGGGAGTAAAGTGTGGGGCGGGGCTCCTGTCACGCCTCTCCAGTACCCAAAGTTTTCACCTCAACACGGACGCCTGTCTCAAAAAGCTTGCGGAATTACTCCAAGCACTCTCGTAATCTCCGAAGCAATCGTTCTTCTTCGGCTGTCTGGTTGAGAAACCAGTCTGTCGACCAAATTCTATGAAGGTTCCAGCCTCGGCCATTGATGATTTCCTCTCGTAGACGATCTCGGTCGCGCGCCGATTTCGAAGAATGATAGGTCGCACCATCGCACTCGATCCCCAAAAGATACGAGCGATCGCCATCTCGGCGACGAACCCCAATGTCGATGTAGTATCCAGCTACTCCAACTTGAAAGACCGCTTCGAGCCCTGCTGATTCGACCACGCGTGCTACGGACTCTTCAAATGGCGACCCTGGCTCTCGACCAGATTCCGAACCTATCTCCCGCACCATTCCGTTCATGGCATATTCAAGGAAATCTCGATAAGCGTTCACTCCTCTACTCTTATCCGGCCCTCCATGGATCTCGCTGGGTAACAATGAGGAAAAGACTTCCATCCGCTTTCTCGCTCGCGTCACCATCACGTTAAGGCGACGCCAACCCATCGCGGAATTGATGGGCCCAAATCGTTGAAACACTTTGCCGGAACTTGGATCGCGTCCATACGTATAGGAGATGAAGATGACGTCCCGCCCATCCCCTTGGATGTTCTCAAGGTTCTTTACGAAAAAGCCGTCGTCGCCCTCTCGCATCTGCGCGTACAAGCTTGCAAATTCTGGATCCGAACTACACGCTTTTGCCACCAATCCATCGATTAGATCGGACTGTTTTTGATTAAACGCGGCTACACCGAGCGATTCACCAGTTCGCTGTTTGGCATGCTCGACGATTCGCTCGACGATCCTTTGAGCCTCGCGCAGATTCTCGCCCTTAACGCACGCCCCATCGGTCACCGGATGGTGAACCACCCCCAAGCCACCGAGCGTGTCGCAAGGAGAAGGGAAAACCACAAGGTCCTCGTCGTAGAACTTAACATTTGAAAACTGAATCAACTTCTCATGCTGACTGCGATACCAGATACAATTCGAATTCGGATCTCATCGATGTTTTTAGCTAAGTGGGAACATGTCCCAAATGCTTGAGCAGCTTGTTCAAGCAGTTCGTAGGAATTATCCCTATACAGAATGAGGCCTAGTGCGAAAGATTACAGCAATTCTGATTTATCGAAGGTTGGCGATGACAAAAGCAAATCCGCGAGATTTGAAATCGGTGGTGACGAGTCGGTCAGGTGTCTGCGTATTCCGGAAACTTCTCGATGGCGACTTTGATGAAGCGCATCAGATGGCGACCGTTGCTATTTTCTAGCTGCGACCATACCTCGAAATCGTATTTTGCGGGTGCGAATTGAGGCGCAGAATGCGGCCAAGGATACTCTGGATTCGGCCCATTATTCGCTAAGTCGGGAGTTATCCGCTCCAGAGCATACGCAATAGGTTGAACTGAATAGATCCATGTTTGAAAGTCCGTGAATCGACGGAATGCAAATAAACCCGCAATCCTGTCGCGTTCGTTCGGAATCGTTGCAAGAAATCTTAAGAACTGTACGAACCCGGCATGAGTCTTGGGAGGCGCCTTACCATTCCTCCAGAAATAAGCCTTCGCAATCTTCTCGGTAGACATTTGCAGGAACTGCAACTTGTGGCATTTAGCAAACCCCTGACGTCGCATTCGATCATATGCTTCATAATCACAAGCTGCCTGCTCCCACCAAAGCCGCTGGTATTGATTCATTTTTTATATGTAGCCTTATCAGCAAGTGACCAACCGTTTGGTAATGTCAACTCGCCTGATTCCATCCTTGTCCATTGTTTTTCGGTAACATCTAGGACAAATAACCGGTGCGCTTTTTCGCTTCCCATGTTGACCCCAAAATCGATAGGCTCTAGCGAGTCGTCAGTCCGATCAGCGAGGAGCGTATTGATCTCGATGAAGCGAATCTCGCGATCCCCAGCACCCTTTGGAAGGTAATGAATCGCTCGAATGCCTGGATCGGTCTTCAAGTGCTCCATGGCATACCATCGAGCCATGGAGTCTCGGTCAAATTGGGAAGTTGTCATATTGAAGGTCCATTTAGGTTTGCGTCTCATTGCTTAGCTTAGCTCAGTTTCGTGCCAATCGGCAGAAATCCAATACGCTGCACCAAGCCATCCGATTCCTGTAGATAGCCTTGAACGCAAACCTAAATATACCAGGCTTGTGGAAAGCGATCAATTTTTGGTAGGATTTGTTCGTAATGATTTGGCTCTATCGCAGGGATTGCGGGTAAACGACCCCAACAGTTCGAGGATAGTAGCGTTGGGGTTTTTCGCTTTCCCAGGATAAGAAGCCACTGGGATCGGATGAAGTCAGGGGTCACGTAAGTCGCCCGTAGCTTGTTAGCTATTCTCCGTTTTTTCTTCAGTGGTCTCCTCCGTGTTCTCTTCCGTATTCTCTTCAAGCGGTGT
This sequence comes from Planctomycetota bacterium, assembly GCA_046051705.1. Classification (GTDB taxonomy): domain Bacteria; phylum Planctomycetota; class Planctomycetia; order Pirellulales; family Pirellulaceae; genus JBKCUI01. The sequence goes on from JBJONT010000407.1 coordinate 6,149, forward strand.
TCGAATTGGGGCCCGACGGAGTTCGACTCTTGGTTTGCTTCATTCGCAAAGGCCACTGCAAGGAATATGGGGCAACCATCGAACAAGTACATCATCAGGCCTTCAGCAAAATTGGCATCCGTATTCGTTTCGGTATTTCCCGACCGCTTGGGGTAAATGCATGTACTGGATGGAGACCGCGGATACTTGATGAGCTTGTCATTCTTTGTCTTCGGACGCTTGGTCGATTGGGAACACGAGGATTCCGAAATGCTTCTTGTCCGAATCAACACCGCTGAGCGTTTTGAATACGTTTCGATTGAGTTGATAAAAGGTGAATCCTGTTGTTGGAACGCGAATCTCGTCCGTCCAATAAACGGAGTTATCGCTGCTTTGCCGGACTTCAAATTGAAGCGAGGTTGCGTCCGCTGTAACTCCAGTAGTTTCAATCTGTACCGATGCGGATCCCGTTTTTGAAAGCATCGAAAGGCCGCCAACCGCTTGTCCTCCATCCGGACTACCAACCGCATAAAACTTAATCCCTTTGTCCAAGGATTCATCTTGGGGGCGACCTGGGGCTTCATCTGAATCGTAGTACTTCACGCACATTCTTCTTACTAAAGCCTTCCCTTTTCGCACAGCACGGATTTGGTCGGTGACCGTCGGTAACCCGTTAATAACGTCCACATCCACGTCGATACTCAGGGTTTGTTCATGATTAGACGACAGGCTAATTTCCTTGCCTGGAGCAAAAATTTCCTCAATGCTACAGCTGACAGGCCACATCTTTCCATCCGGACCGGTGCCATGTCCCATACCATTGGGCGACATCAGGAAACACCAAGTGTCTGAAAGTGCAATCTCTTTAGACTCCAGAATCTCTTTCAAGGGAACCTTGAAGCGAATCGGTCTTTTGCGATCTGCGGCGACTGAATCTATAAACAATTCAAGTTCAATGGATTCATCTGAATCCTTCTGTAAAAGCTTAGGAGTTGCAAGGGCAAGCATGCCGCGGAAGGTGTCACTAGAAGCCTGCTTATCGGGCGTTTTTACCGGAATCGTCGATCGGTAAATAGTTCGCTTCTTTCCTTCTTCCTCGATCGCAATCGAAAGTCCAATCTTAATGTTCTTGGCTTCAATCGCTATCGCTCGAACATTCCGTGAGGAAGCTTGGTCATTACTTGTCAACAATGCTGCTGAGATGTCGCCAACCTGGATTATTTGTGGGGGATCGTAAAGCTTCTCAACGCTTGCTCGCTCCGTCGACTTTACGGCCTGTGTACTCGGTTGTTCGCAACCTAAGCAGATCAAAACGTATATTAGGACCACCCAGGTAGGTGCACATCGCGTCGAATAGCTGTACATGTAAGAACCCTAATCTCTTTGTCTCTTCAGCCCGATAGTTGCTCTCAATCATAAACTCTAAGTTACTAACATCGTGAAACCATTGAGCTTTGATTGTAACATCAAAGCCCTTGATGTTGTACCGGTGTGTCGTACAGGTGAAAGTTTTCTGAGGCTTCGGATTTTATGGTTCTTAGGGGATTTCAATCGCAGATATTGATTTGTAACGATTTTCCAAAGCCGTGCTGATGCTCGTAATCGAAAGCAGCTTGTGGTGGTCCTCTTTTTTTATCCGCTTCGATCTCGGTTGATGTGCAAGATCTGACGCAACGGAAAGTGCGTCAGCCTAGGACGATAAGCAAGTCGTAGAGTTTACCTGACCACTAAGCCTACGCCAAAGATGTGAGTCCACTCAGGATTGCGGTCTAAATCGCGGAAGTTGTACTGAGGATTGTAAGCCAATCTCAGGGTTGTTTTTCCAACTTGTACCAATCGGCCTACTTGGAATCCGACTGGAAGGCTCACCCACTGATCCGATTTCCAATCGTAACCCTCCTGCAAGTCCCCAGCGGATATGGTCCATTTCTGATTGATCGTATAAGCGATCACAGGCTGCAGGAAACTTACGTTGGTGTCGCCGCTGATGAGGTTCTGATTGAAAGCTCCCAAGGTCCATTTGCCCTTCTGGGTGACGTACCCGATCGCCGGTCCCGCTTGGATCGTATCGCGTCCATTACCATTGTTTGGCCCGAATGAAACAACAGGTCCAACTCCCATGCGCCCCTTTGCGAAGGGGATCACCATCAGGTCGAACAGAGTGACCGGATCAAGGCCGTCTTGGAAAGGCCCATCCAGGCGGTAGGGCATCGTGGCTCGGAAGATGTGATTGGTCCCGAATGCTTTGTAAGGGATCACCGGCTGAAAAACAAAAGTGTTTTGCTGATCAGTGTTTCCGTAGAAGGAAGATACATAGCGATTCTGGAAGTTGAGGGTAGTGACAGACGCAGTTGGATCAACCAGCTTGGTTGCAAGGTCTTGATCGCCCGCAGCGCCGGCGGCTCCAAGCTCTTTTGTCATGTCTTGTCCAAATGAGGAGTTCACACCACCTTGGTTCAGTAACCCGGGCGATGCCTCATTGGCCCTCGGCTGCTGTACAGAATCGATTGAGTACGGATCCCCGGATAAAACAGGATCCGCCGAGAATCCTCCTCGCTCTTGGCACAAGGCTACTTGAGGAAATATTGCACTAGCCAACGCTAAAGCCAAGCTTGCTTGGTAACCAAGCATCTGTCGAGCACCCATTGCATCCATCCCTGAGCAAAAAAGCTGTGCAAAAAAACACCGTGCCAAAAAACCAGCGCAGAATCGCTGGCACACATGTTAGGGTCGAGTCCTTTCGAACCTATTGCCATTTTGAGATATCGGCCGATGATCCAGTAACGTTCATCGAATCCTCAGCCGTAGGTAATCCTACGATAAGACCTTGCGGACAGTGCGCATAGAAGCGATCCGGTTGAGTTTGCCGATTACGGTAGATGGTTGCCTCTGCTACGAACGACAAGAGGTAGAAATTTTAAGGACCAAGCTGGGGATTCGCGTTTGTGGTATTCAAGACTTCAGCGGATCATCTCAATCTGAATTCGAAACAAAGGGTCGGGGTATCCACTCCACCCACGATCCTAGTGATCCTGAGTGCGTGCGGTTCTCGATTTTCGATACAATGATTCCTGAGTCATTTTCAAACCCTTGTCAGGATGATGAAAACCATGCTTCGTTTCTTAATTGTGGCGACATTGCTTATTCTCGGTGCCCATTCAAGCATGGCTCAGTCAAGTTCACTGCAAGACTTGGGCGGAAGCCTTGCGTTGGATCGGTTTCCAAAAGTTACGATCTATCCTGCCAAGGAGGTTTTGACTCTCGATCCCGCAAGGCCTACTGCGCAAGCGGTGGCTCTCGTGGGCTCGCGAATTCTTGCGACGGGCTCACTAGACGAATTAAAAGCTGCTCTTGTTGAGCAGGACTTTCAAATCGATGAGACATTCAAGGACAAAGTGATCGTCCCAGGCTTTATTTCACAACACGATCATCCAGTCCTATCGGCGTTAACAATGGCCTCAGAAATCTTGTCGATCGAAGGCTGGGTGCTACCAACAGGAACCGTTCCGGCCGTCAAAAGCAAAGCGGACTTCCTGCAGCGGCTTGCAGAAGCCGAAAACAAATTGCGTGAACCGTCGGAACCTTTGATCTCCTGGGGATACCATGAGGCTTTCTTTGGAAAGCTGACCAAAGCCGAGCTTGATACGGTTAGCAACACGCGGCCGATCCTGATTTGGGGGCGTTCTTGTCATGAAGTGTTTCTGAATTCGGCGGCGATGCAGGCCCATGGTGTCACCCCTGAATGGATAGCTGGTTGGACATCTTCGGAGCAGAAACAAGCCGATTTTCAAAGCGGGCATTTCTGGGAACAAGGGATGTTTGCGGTTGGGCGCAAGGTAGGCCAGATGATTGCGACACCTGAGCGATTGCAACGAGGATTGGTACTAACGCGAGACTATATGCATGCCAAGGGGATCACCTACGGCAATGAGCCTGGTGGAATCTTGATCAAGCCCCTACAAGATGCGGTCAATGGTGTATTTGGACTACCGAGCATGCCATTCCGTTGGTCGTATATGGTTGATGGCAAAACGATCTGTGACAAATACAAAGATGATTCTCAGGTTATCGCCGAATCGGAAAAGCTTTCTTCTTGGTACAGCGGGATGACCAGCGCGTCGGAGAAGATGGTCAAGCTGTTTGCAGATGGAGCTATCTTTTCGCAATTGATGCAGGTTCGAGATCCATACATCGATGGGCATCAAGGGGAGTGGATGACCGATCTCGACGTTTTCGAGAGAGCGTTCCGAATCTACTGGGACGCTGGCTATCAAATCCACATTCATGTCAATGGCGATGCAGGATTGGATCGCGTCCTTAATGCCCTCGAGAATAACATACGTCGTCATCCGCGATTCAATCATCGAACTACGATCGTTCATTTCGCAGTGAGCGCCAAAGATCAGGTGGCCCGAATCAAAGAACTCGGCTGTTTGGTTAGCGGCAACCCATACTACGTAACTTCTTTGGCTGATCAGTACAGCAAAGTCGGTCTTGGACCACAGCGTGCCAATGAGATGGTTCGAATGGGAGATGTTGAGCGTGCGGGGATTTCCTATTCGTATCACTCGGATATGCCAATGGCTCCGGCCGATCCCCTGTTTTTGATGTGGTGTGGCGTCAATCGAGTAACAACGTCAGGGCGAGTCGCCGGTGAGAACCAGAGGGTGAGCCGCGAGGGCGCGTTGAAAGCAGTGACGATCGAGGCTGCATACTCGCTGAAAATGGAGAACGAACTCGGCAGTATTGTTTCCGGAAAGCTAGCCAACCTAACAATTCTCGATGACAACCCCGTGACCTGTGACCCAATGAAAATACGCGATATCGGCGTTTGGGGAACTGTGCATGAAGGGAGGGTTTTGCCTGTCGAGAAATCCACCGATACGCAGGTGCTGCGAAGTCCGAATTTGGACAGTGATACAGAGCTAGCGAGGATCCGTGCGATGAATGCAGCACAGCTCGCGGCAATCCAACGAGGGAGTCACTCACTGGCTTCATTCCTCGATCCATCGAATCCGAACTTAGCGAGCATGGAAGTGAGAGATCGTATGTGCACGTGCGGTAGCCCGCTGATCCATAGTCTATTTGCGGCATTTGATCAGTCGGTTGCAATGGTTGAAGATGATTCGCCGTAATCAACTCGCGTTTGAATCACGGACCATCTGGTGGTGAGTTCCCGTGTAAAAACGGTGTCCGCCAGTTATGGGCTATCGCAGGGAGGAACGGAATTTGATACGCTGGCCGTTATTCCGCCTGAACCAGCGTTGAAAACCTTGAATGGGGCGATCGTTCATCGAATGGTCTGATGCGATGGACTGAAAACAAACCTTCATCACTAAAGATCGAACCCGCCTGGAGCATGTTTACTTTTTGCAATTCACTCTTGAGGACGACTTGTGATCAGTAATCTAGCGTCCAGCAATAGCCTGCTCGGCTCGATAGCCGCCAACGGTAGCGGATGTTGGAAAAGCATGATCATTACCGATTTAGCTTACAAGCTGCTCGCGATGGTCGTTTTAACACCTCTGCTTACGATCTTGCTACAAGTGTTATTGGTGGTTCGCGGCAACCAAGTGTTATCCGATGTCGATATTGCCCTGTTCTTTGTTGCTCCGCTTGGCTGGTGCTGTGCGATAGTGATCGGCGGGGTGTGGTTAGGAATTCTCGCTTTGGAGCAAGCTTCGTTACTCGCTATCCTTGCGGCACACTCGCAGGGAAAGCAACTCGGCGCTTTGGGAGCGTTGGGGTACGCGCTGAACCATACGGTTTCCGTTACTCGCGTGGCGGGTCGACTGACCGCAATTTCCTTAGTGGTCGCCGCTCCGTTTCTATTAGCGGCAGGTTCGATCTACTTTTTTGCCCTAAGAGAGTATGACATCAATTACTATCTCGACGAACGCCCAATGGTTTTTCGGATCGCTGTGGGCTTAGGCGCAATTCTTGGGACGGGGCTGCTGACTATTTTGCTGCGCCTTTATTCGGGTTGGTTTCTCGCGTTGCCTCTGGTTTTGTTCGATCGCATCGCGACTTCGGTGGCGTTGCAAGAAAGTCGAAAGATCATCGCTGGGAAGCGTCTTCTGATATTGAGATGGATGGTCATCTGGTTGATGGCTGGGATCATAGCGAACGCCATCGCAACATTCTTCCTGGGAATGTTAGGGCGTTGGCTCATCCCGAGCTCCCTTGGGTCCCAAGCCATATTGGCAGGCCGAGTTGGATTGATGCTCTCTGCGTTTGCAGTTGTCAGCGTGGTTCTAAATTTGATTGGATCGCTAGGTTTCGCGCTGATGTTATTTCATGCGTACCGGAAACTGCATCCAGATGCAGAAAAATCGCTTGCGAGCACTCCGCTGCTGAACACTCGTCACCAATTCCCGATGCTGACATTGAATCGCTACAAGACGATAGGCTTCTGCTTGCTAGGATTGCTTGCAGCAGCCTGGATTGGTGCAAGCGCGATCAGTCGATTGCAATGGAAAGATGACGTAAAGATTATGGCGCATCGCGGTGCTTCCAAAGCAGCACCCGAGAACAGTTTGGCAGCTGTGCGAATGGCTATTGAGGCAGGTAGCGACTGGGTCGAGATTGATGTTCAAGAGTCTGCCGATGGCGAAGTGGTTGTTATCCACGACAGCGACTTTATGAAGTTGGCCAGAAACAAAACCAAAGTTTGGGAGGCTCGATTGTCGGAGCTTCGTAGTATCGATGTCGGCAGTTCTTTCGGACCTCAATTCGAGAACGAACGCATTGCAACCCTTTCCGAAGTGCTGCAATTGTGCCGAGGCAAGATCAAGGTTCTGATCGAGCTTAAGTATTACGGCCACGACCAGCAGTTGGAGCAGAGGGTAGCGGACATTGTGGAAAAACACGGGATGTCCGATGAGATTATGGTGATGTCGCTGAAGCCTGAAGGTGTCAGGAAAATCAAGCGTTTGCGACCGAACTGGAAATGTGGGCTACTACTATCTGTCTCGGTGGGAAATATTCAGAAAATAGAGGCTGATTTTTTGGCCATCAACGCACGATTTGCAACGCGAGACCTTATCAACAAGATGCACCGTGCAAACAAAGAGATCTATGTTTGGACGGTCGACGATCCGATAAGCATGTCGTCGCTGATAAATCGCGGGGTTGATGGGTTGATCACCAATCTTCCGGAGGTTGCACGGGGTGTGCTTATGCAGCGCAGCAACATGAGCAGCTCCGATCGATTATTAACGGAAATTGCAGCGTTACTTGGAAAACCGCCAACGTATGAGGAGCAATAGTCCAAGTGCGTCCCAGCGACTGTAGCGGAGCCGCGCAAGCGTCCCGGTGTTTGGCGTACACGGCTTAATTCCATCCGAACGTCGAACCAATTAGCAACTATGAAGTTGTGGAGATTGAGTTACGGTCGGGTTGGGAATTACTGACGGTATCGGGCGGTTATTGCGGGCGAAAACCGCTGGCTATTGCGGAGTGGACGTCTTTGCAAAACACTGAGTTGGCTCCTTTGGGGGCAAAGTCGTCCGCTTGATTCAAGCCTTGTGTCGGCTTTAACGCAATGAGGAGACGAGCTTGGTAAGTGACCGAGAAGTTCCGGGCGAAGGCAAACTCTTGCAGCTCGAGAATCCGTCCTACAGTATTTAACACATGTTGATCTTCCATTGCCCCAACGGGGCAAGATGAGACAGCCCAGGGCAGAGCGCAGCGCCGCCCTGGGGCCAACGGGACCACAACCCGCACCACATGTCAAAGCCCTGAAAGGGCGCAATATTCCGTTCTCAAAAAGCGCCGTGTTGTTGTAAGTATTCTTGGATGATTCGAATCGCGATCGATAGCAAGACCGTGCGATTCATCGGTAGTCTTCGACCGGGGATCGATCCGCAATGCGAGTTTGTATGTCTAATGATCTGCCTTGGGAACAAAGAAAGCCGTCGATGTTATCGAAGGCCTCGCAGGTTGAGTGGAACCGACGCATCACGAAACGCCCCTGCTTTCTCTGATCTGGGTTATGGCTCTCAGTGGGCTTTGGCGAATAACCTGCGGAATGAACGACAGTGAGTCGTCAGAACAGGTTGGCGATGGTACCTGTTGTTGAACCATAGGTTGCCCGATCTTAGTTCCCAGACTTTCCAAACATCGCCCACTACTTGGACCGAAAGAGCTTTTGATCCGTATGTTGTCATGCGAGGAAGTAGCGGTCGCACGGATAGAATTCTCAAACGTTTTCGATAAATACACAGTCCCTAAGCCAGCCGATTTGAGGCTCCATTAGGATCGGAAAATTTGAAAATCAGTAAGTGTGAATTGATGGACTTAGGATTACAGATCCACAACCATCGTTGTTTATCATGCAAACAATCAGATCTAGAAGGGAAGTCGACTTGGGCCCAGAGAATCATCGAATCCTTGAATAAAACTCTGCTAAGTCGGAATAAAGCGGATTCTTGACATGACGCTGAACTTGGGGGCTGTCCCCCGTCTTCGAGTCGCTCAAAAGTCGTGGAGGAAGCGATTGAAACTCACACGCTAAATCGCAGTTTAGTACGTAGAGGATGCGTCCCAGACACGAATCAATCCGTCCTTTCCCCCGGATACAATTTTGGACCCGTCGGGTGTTACGGCCAGACATGTAACGCCTTGTGGATGTGCCATGATAGACAGTAACTTGATACCCGACATGGGGTTCCAAATGTGCAGTTTGCCGTCATTGCCGCCATGAATCAAGCGTTTGCTATCAGTGGTCCAACAGATTGGGAATCGATCCGTTTCAGTGATTGGAATCTCTCGAATGATTCGACCTGATTCGCGGTTAAGAATTAAGATTGCGTTTTCCCTAAATGGGCCTGCAATCCACTGTCCGTTGGGACTGATTTTTATCTGGTCTGGATTTACATTTTGCAAGTGGCTAAAAAGTGGTAGGACCTGAGGCTTAAAGCCATTGTGCGCACCGTATTGGGTAGCCCCCCGGATGACCTTCTCCCAAATGATTTTGCCCGTTTGAGCATCGAGAAATTGAATCAAATCAGTGTTTGAGTACCCTTGATCTTTGATCCGTTTGAGCGGGTTTACCAGCAAGTACGCTTGACTGAGTTCAGCGCACTCTAAGATGGATACGAATGCTGTTCTGTCAATCTCGCTTGTCTTGAGACTGGTCTGGTCTTTTGATAAATCAAACTCGCCAAAGCGTCCGTCCATAGCCACTAAGAGCGTCGAACCTGTTGGGGAAGTTCTAATCATCGATCCTTCGCATTGCTTCGCTTCCGAATAGTTCGGATCTCTGTCGCGATTCGTTACGAAATTTGCATGAAAGGTTCTTGAACGCTCGCCTGTTTGCGTATTCCATTGGTTCATTGTTTTGCGATCCGCTG
>JBJONT010000408.1:0-5247 GCA_046051705.1 Planctomycetota bacterium
TTGGTACAACGATTCGATTCGTTGATCGAACAACAACTCTACTCGGCTGCAAACACCGAAATTGCACCTCAAGTGCACGACCTTGCACCAAACTCAGTGATCGACAAAGTCGTGAACTACGAGTCGAGTTCGCTTGCAAACTACCGGTTGATCATGGACGTGGTCAATCAACGATCCCGCGCGTTCGTCGATGCTTTGTATCTGACCGAACAAGCACTGATTCCGTTCGTGGATGAACCACCCGTTCGATATCCGCCAGCAGACGTTTGGCAAGCTCTCAGTGCTCGACGGCTCGAACGCTACGGGACGATCGATCTCTCCGGCGGTAATGAAACCGAACGACGCATTTTCCGCGCATTGCGAGAACGTGGCGAAGTGACGTTCAACAACTCGCCATTGAGCACCGTGATGCAAACCTTCTCCGATCAATACGGAATTCCGATTGTGATCGATCCGAAGGGACTTGATGAAGAAAGCATCACACCTGAAGAACCCGTATCGCTCAACGTTCCTGAAATCTCGTTGCGATCGGCTCTGAAGCTCATCCTTGAACCGATGAACTTGACCTACGTCATCCAAGACGAAGTGATGAAGATCACGAACAAAAAGAACTCCGCAAACGTGGTCCGTGTTTATCCTGTCGGCGACCTTGTTGTCCCAGTCATGAGCGGCATGATGGGCGGCATGGGTGGCGGTATGGGTGGTATGGGCGGCGGCATGGGTGGCGGTATGGGTGGTATGGGCGGCGGCGGCATGGGTGGCATGGGCGGCGGCATGGGTGGTATGGGTGGCGGCATGGGTGGTATGGGCGGCGGTATGGGTGGCATGATGGATGTCACCGATAAACCGTCAAAGTCCAGCGACACTCCCGCTGCAAACACTTCGATTGACCCAACAGCTTGCGTTCAAAAACTCATTGCGACCGAAGGAAACGAAAGGGCAGATGTCGAAGCCCAATTCGCCGGGTGGGTCAAAGAGAAGATGAGCCTCGCTACCAAAGCGATCGATGCTAAAGATGATGTTGCAGGCAAAGGACATTTCCAAGAAATCGTCGACCAACTCAACGTGGTCTTCCGCGATTCCCTGCCAGCTCCTTGGATGTACGAAGCACTCAGCATTGCGATGCAAGGAAGTGGTTACTCTGGGAAGGACATCCAACGTGTCCTCCTCTCGAGTGTTGACTTCGGTGCAGATGCAGTCTCCGCAATGAAGATCGCTCAGTACCTCGAAAGCCAAGGCCTAAAGAAAGAAGCGTTGACCATCTACCGAGATGTTCACCGGGCTGCTCCAGCTGAACGACTTCCACTCGAAGCCGGCTTGCGACTCGGTCTTGAACTCGAAGATCGCGATAGCATCGTCTGGGCTTCTACCGGAATCCTAAGTCAATCATGGACCGATGAACAACTCCCGTTGATCGAAAAAGCTCTGCTTGCAGCAAAAGCAGCTTACCTGCGACTCAACTCCGAAGGTCGTAAGATGGAAGCTTTCGCTCTCGAGCAAGCGATGAAAAAAGCCCAGACTCGCGACATTGTTGTACGTGTTACCTGGACCGGAAACGCAGACGTTGACTTGGTCGTTGAAGAACCTGCAGGAACCGTATGCAGTTCCAGCAACCCTCGGACCATCAGTGGTGGAGTTCTCCTTGGAGATGGTTCAGCACTCGATAAGCCAGCAAAAGATGGATTCTCCGAATCCTACGCTTGTGCCCAAGGTTATGCCGGAGAGTACAAAATCTCCGTTCGCAAGATTTGGGGCGAAGTAGCAGGTGGAAAAGTCACCGTAAATTTGGTCACCGATTACGGAACTCCTGATCAGAAGGTCGTCACCCAGCAGATCCCTCTCGACAGTGAGTCGATTTATGTAGCTCAAGTCAAGACAGGACATCGCAGTGAACCGATGGTTCAAGCTCAGTTGGCGAAGGTGCAAGCCGAGAAGACGTTTGCTGGCCAAGCCGTTCTTGCTCAAGCTGCACCGGGTGCGAACAATCCAGCCAACGTTAACCCAGCGAACGTAGATCCAGCGAATGCCGTCCAAGCTAACAACAATGGTCTTGGCAATGGCGATGTCGATGCAAACTGGGCTTACATGGCTATGCTACAACGCTATGCAATGGGTGGAAGCGGATCGGGCGGTAGCTCAGGTGGATTAGGTTGGGGTGGATTCGGTTCCAATGGCGGAAACGGATTCAACGGACGTGCTAACCCGTTCTTCCGAGGTGGCTCTGTTGGTTACATGCCAATCGTTGTTCCAATCCCATCCGGAACCTTCATGTTTGCTACTGCGGTTATTTCCGGTGATCGCCGGTACGTTCGAATCACTAGCTCCCCAATGTTCATGGGCGTTGACGGCTCGATCCCAACCTTCGGTACTGGCGTCAACGGCGGTGCTGGTGGTGGTCTCGGGGGTGGCGGTGGCCTCGGTGGCGGTGGTGGACTCGGCGGTGGTGGTGGATTCGGTGGCGGTGGACAGTTTTAATCTCCGTGTAATCTACACCCGAAACTTCACAGTCTCTCAATCGGCCATCAGGCCGATCAGCTAAACAACAGATACCCTCAGGTTTTAGACCTGAGGGTTTTTTATTTACATCTCTTCACTTGGCCCCATTGATCAACATCTCTCAGTTAGCTCGTTCCCTCGCGAGGCGATCAGTCATTGTCTGTGATGTTCGGGGCCCAGTCCATCGGTTTTACACTCGGCGAGCTACCCTCCTTTGGTAAACTCGTTTCGATGGCTTGATGCAGCAACTGACGTAGTTCCTTAACCGTCATTTGGAACTCGTCCTTGTCTGCGAGGTTTTCAACTTCCATCGCATCGTTGAAATGATCGTAGAGTTCCCTCCCTTTTTCACCGTTATCCCATTCGGTATATCGCCAACGTTCCGTCCTCAATGAGTAACCGAAGAAACGGTTCTCTTTGCCACCTCCTCGGGTTACTTGGGTCAATGCCCATCCGCGTCCCTTCTGAGATAGATCTTGGCAGAGCGGCACGAGGATTTGTCCCTGCAAATTCTCCGGAGGAGACGTCTTCGTCACAGCGCAGAGGGTGGGGAACAAATCGACGTGAGAGACGGGAGTTTCCACAACGCTTCCACCTTGAGTAATCCCGGGAAGGACCAACAAAAGCGGAACTCGAGCACTCTGCTCAAAGAGGGACATTTTTTGCCATAGTCCATGTTCACCCAAGTGATAACCATGGTCGCTGGTAAAAACGATCGCAGTCGATTCCGTGAGACCTAATTCATCGAGACGCTTTAACACCTTGCCGACTTGAGCATCCATAAAACTTACACTCGCGTAGTAGGCCTGAAGAATCTCGCGAGTCGTTTCGACATCGAGTTTCTCTTGCTCTTTCTTCGCGCTTGCAAAAGCGGCTCGAGGCAACCTTTGAGTTTCCGAAGAAACAGAGCTTGCTACGCGCATCGAGGATGGAGAATGAAGATCAAAATAAGCTTTAGGAGCCACATAGGGTGTGTGAGGGCGAAAGAACCCAACAGCCAGGAAGAAAGGACGGTCTGGAGTGCGCGCGCATCGCTCTAATACCCAAGCCGCATCTTCTGCTTGCATTGCATCGGTATGAAAAGACTCCGGGGACTCGGACGCGAGCCAGCTGAGAGTCCCTCCGAATTGGTTAGGTACCAGCGAATGAATTTTCGGATGCTCGACCATCCGGTCGTCCCCCGCTGGATTGATCTCAATCTCCCAACTTGCAGGATCGTCATGCCCATTGGTCCCGATCGAGTTCGGCACGTTGTAGTGATAAAGCTTGCCGACGCGTGCTGCGAGATAACCTTGCAAACGATAGTTTTGCGACAGACTCTTTTGCTTGGGAATCGATTGGCGAAAGATTTGACCATTGTTAAAAATGCCCGTGGAGTTCGGATACAGTCCCGTCAGAATGGAGTTCCGGCTTGGACCACATAAAGGAAAAGTGCAATACGCACGTTCGAACCGTGCACCACGTTTTGCAAGTGCATCGATGTTAGGGGTCTTTGCCAACGTGTCTCCATAACACCCCAACGATGTATTCAAATCATCGGCTATGATCCACAATACATTTTTAATCGCAGTTGAACCTTGTCCAGCATGCGAAGCCGGAGCCAATGGTTCAGTTCCACAGATTGCCTTTGCCGACGAGATCGCGAAACAAATAGTGATTAAAAACACGTACACATGTCGCCCCACTCCATCGAAACCAATGCGCATAATGAACCTCCTTTACGCGAAACGCAATGAAAGACCTCTTGGCGATTACAGCATCGCCAAAGTCGAATTTCAAGCCAACTAGACGCAGCTTGATATTCGTATCATACTAGACCGAACTGCCCCCCGCCTTACCACCGTCGAAGTCCCACCAACAACAAAATCGCATGCAAGCCGATTTCTGGTCTATTTGCAAATCCCAACGTTGGATTCTCGTAGCCGCAGGATGCTGTCTCACAGCCCCCCGAGCGTATTGCCAAGACGAAGAACTACTTCGCAAATGGGGAAAAACATATGAGGAAAAAGTACTCCCGATCCTACAAGCCAAATGCTACAGTTGCCACAGCGGAGAGAAGATTGAAGGCGAGTTGGACTTAACAAAGTTTCCCGATGCCTCTTCCGCGATCGCCGCAGCCGACGCTTGGGAGAGACTTGCAAAACGGGTGCGACTCAATGAAATGCCCCCGCAAGGAAGCCCCGGTCTGTCCGATCCAGAAAAAGGAACCTTGCATCGTTGGGTAGACTCTCGCCCCGGTGCAGATCTGTGCAATCAGATCGCTTCCGAAGAAACACAAGCTTGGTATCAAGGCGCGGTAATGAGCCGGCGAATGACTCGATTCGAGTTTCGCCGAGCAATCGAAGATCTCACCGGTTACGCTTTGCCAGAAGACCTCTCGCCCCCGAGCGATGGTGCAGGTGGCATAGGATTCGATACCGTCGGCGATGCTCTGTTCACTTCTCCGATTCACATCGAATCCTATCTCGATGCAACGGAGAAAAGTTCCGAGCATTTCGCAAAGGAGCTTTATCGATCTAGTAATGATCCTCGGAAAGATTCAACTGCATCAACGGACCAGTATGCTTTTGCAAAAGACACCATCAAGAGTTTCGCGAGGAAAGCTTGGAGACGCCCAATTGAGCCTTCTCAACTTGAAAGACTAGAGCGTTTCCTAACTTTCCACAAGCCTCACGATCCTCAGGCAAAATCCGATGATAAATCCGTAACTCAACACGGGCTCGAACCCGGATTATCGCTTGCCATACAAGC
>JBJONT010000409.1:0-38040 GCA_046051705.1 Planctomycetota bacterium
ACCCAATGCTTCTTGACTAATGAGCAACTGATCATCCCCCAGCCCCCCGTCTAGACCGAGAGACAAAAGGCCCGTGTGGTGCGACAAGGAAACCGTATCATCACCTTGCCCAAGATCCATCTTTAGATCGTTCACATCACCAAGACGGACTGTTGCATTGTCGGTGTAAATACCGTCGGAAACCACGTTCCAAACGCGTGCCCCGGTCGCGATCGAATCATCTATCCGCAGCTTCTCAAAGCCTTGTAGTGAAACGCTCAAAGGACCGCCGTTTCGATGACGAAGTCCAGTCGTAGACAATTCGAGCAACTCGCCAGGCATCACCGAAGTAAATCGTGATTCATCAGCTACTACAGGCCCAACGACGGCCGCACTACCGAGGCTTTGTATATCGATTACGCCCGGCCCGAGCAAACTCGCAAACGATGTCAATTTCTTGCCGGCAGTAGGTTCCGTATATAGGAGAATATCATTCAAGATAGTCTGGCCCACGATACGATCCGAGATGATGTACAGGCGTTGAGATGAAGACCCGATTCCTGACTGTGCTTTCACTGAAACGTCGTGCGCCAAAATCCCCCGTAGCGGTGCTTCGCCACTAGGCCCCGATCCACTCGCGGTGGGGGGCACATAGCTGACCACCGCACCAAAAGGAGCGGTCACCTCAGTAGTCCCTCCAGCGACAATGGATCCAACCTGAAGATCTCCCAACACTTGTTCAACGATAACATCCCCGCCAGCTGAGATCTGAGTTTCTCCATTAATCAGCATCAAAACAGGCTTGGCTACGACGGCTCCTTGCTGGTAAGTCACGGAGAAATTCGATACCGTCTGAATGGAGGATAGTCCTCCCGCCCCACCGGTGAAACCGATAAAGGCCGAATCCCCAAGCACAGTATCAAGGTCGATATTCGTGTAGGTGCGAGTGAATGTCTGATGGGTAATCGTGTCCCTTAAATTCTCGGTGATCGTTTTCCCCTGGGCATCGTAGATCAATTCCACATTGATCGTGTTGCCGTTGTAAAAATACACATTTCCAGTGGTCAAATAGGATCCCGTCGAATTGGTGGTAACAAAATTCGACCCCCGAGTATGACCGCTGTAGATGTTGATTTGATACGCAGCCGTAGGTGCAGAAATACCCGAATACCCGAGAGCACCACCCACCGCTCCGATAGCGTTCATTCCCTGCTTTTGAAAAGCTAGAGTAATCCCGTCCGCACTCTTAGCGCCAGATGCCGTGTAATTAAAGTTGACCACGAACCCGCCCTGTGATGGGATCGCTATCTTCTCAGGATACCAAACGGCTTGGGCCTCATTCGTACTACCATCGGTTAGCACTAGCGAGTTGGCTGTCGAGGATCCGATGTTCGGTTGAACCTTCACCCAAGATTCAAAGCCAGTCAAGTTAGCAGGCGCAGGTGCACCGACTGCACCACTTGTCCTTAGGTTTAGGGATCCAGACTCCAAATTCACTGGTCCATCGATCAAGTGAAAATTGCTGATCGAATGAATCGCGGTAGAACTTCCATTACCAATGGCTTGCCAAGAAATCTCAGCGGAATCGCTTCCCAAAAGCTTGGTCAAGGCGATGTTTTTCTTCTTGATCGTAGCGGTCGCAAAGGTCACCGTATCAGTGAGTTCCGCGGTTACCGATTGTGTAAAGTAGTCGTAGGTCCATACTACCTGAATTGGATTATTGGAAGCTAAATCCACATTACCAAGCGATTGCCCCGAAGTGGCGTTTTCAATTTCTGAAGTAATCATGAAATCAGCCCATTGCCCAGTCCCACCGGAATTCCCAAGATTGAGAACCAAGGCTAAACCAGGTTGCTGAGCATTCCCCAAATTCAACGCAACTCGTGATTTCGAACCCGTTGCTTGATACAGGAATCCAAAAATGAATTTGTCACTGAGATCAACAAGCTCGTCTTTTACATACGCGATGGTCGCATATTCATAACTGGCGGGAATACCGTCAGGTGTTTCGTTGTTCGTCAAAGTCAAAACATCGGTGCCCGTCGACGACTGGTTAAGAGTGAAACTGGAATTCACTGCGGTCGCAGTCCATCCCGTTCCGTCAGAATTGAATCCGGAAAACGAATTTCTCTTTCCAGCAAATTGATCAACCGTTGAATTATCGCCAACGACTTGTAAATCCAAGGCACCCGCAATCGTCCATTCGCGAATTCTCAGTTCTTCGTCGGTTGTCAACCAAGCATCGCCAAGAGCAAAAACATCGACTCCATCCGTTGCAGTGAAATCCATGGGCTGATCACTACTGCCCATATCTCCTCCTGAGATCATCGATAGGACGCTAGACGAGATCCCGGTTGGTGAATCACTGTTCAATGTAAAAGCCGTAGGAGTCCAGATGCCCCCTGATGCTGTATACCCAAGAATCCCATCGGTATTGGTAGACCATCCGTTTGGCGTCAAGAATATTTCCATGCCATCGATAAATGCTGTTTCATCAAATCCACCCGGATCGAGCCCCTGGAAAGTTAAAGTCGCTGGACCTGTGAACGTAGAAGGTACGTTGAACCGTATCGAGAACTTCTGATAACTCGTCCCTGTCGGGATGACAGTACCAAGATTCAATGTGCCAAGCGAAATGGCTACTTGCTGAGTCTGCAGTCCATAATTCGCACGTTGTGCTGCCCAAAACTCAAGAACATACGAATTGCCAGGAACCAAATCTGATAACAGTGTACTCATCGTGCCAATTGACTGAATGAACGCAACCTGGCTTCCACTCGGTGCAACAGGATTGCCAGCAGTGAATCCGCTATTGTTGCCGCTGATTCCGGCCCCATTGGCGAATGTCCAGCCGGGCTGTGTTGGACCATACAGGAAACTATTCGGAACGGCAGCCCAAGTGGGAGCTTCAAAATCTCCGTTCGGAACCAAGTTCCCAGTTGGGCTACCAAAACTTGGGACGGCTGCCTGGGTCATTGCACCTTCTGCCTCAAGTGCAACTGGGGCGGGATTGCCTGTAACACCATAAACCGTTCGGGTACCACCCGTGGCATAAAGCAAATTCAAGCCGCCATTGGTTTGCGTGACATTGATCGCTCCGTTAGCTTCCAGCATGCTCAAATTTACATCGGAAACATCGATATAGAGCGGCCTGAAAACCTTTACGATCACAGCCGTAGGAGTCACGCCGATCGGTTCCTCACCGAAGGAATACGTAACTTTATTGCCATTGGCGTCGAGCCCTACAAACTGCAACTCACCCGCGCTGCTAGCTTGACTCAACAGCGTCTTTTCGTAATCAGTAAGTGTTCCTGCCTGGACATCGCTGTAGGAAATCTCCAGCGGTGCGGAAAATTGCCCTAACGACCCGCCTGCACTTAAGTAAAGAACTGATGTACTGATTACAGGTGCGACATTCCTACCTAATGCCTGTTGCCCCTTAGGGGTTAGGGCCTCGAGGGACAACAGAGCAGCCGCATTCGTGACTGTCACTGCACCATAGGTAAGCTCGTCAGCCGTCTGTGGCGACGCGACGAATTGATAGGAATTATCAAACGTCACAAACTGGGGCAACGAAGCCCAATTCGGGCCAAATACCAAATCCCCCTCGAAGACGCTTAAGGCTTTTTCGTAAACTCCATCGACATACGACTGAACCTGCGATGGGCTCGAATTCGCAATCATGGAGAAACCCGAAATCCTCTGCGATGCGTCGTTTAATCCACCATCACTACCTGTAAAACCAAGAAACGCGGTTGCCCCAAATAATGCGTCTAAATCAATTTGTTCATAAGTTCTGGTAAACGTCTCGTTCGTAACCGAATCGATGAGTGTTTCCGTCAAAGTTTCGGCGTCTGCATCGTAGTACAAGGTGACATTGATTGGATTTCCGCTTGCAAAATCCACATTCCCAGTCGAAAGGTACGATCCTGCGCTATTGGTAGTCACAAAGTTCGAACCAGGAGTATTCGATGAAGCGGAATTTACACTTATCTGATAAGCCGCAGTTGGACCGGTAATACCTACGTACCCCAACCCTTCCGCTGCACTTCCAACTGCCCCCTTACCTTGCGATTGAAATGCAAGGGTTGCGCCGTAGATCGGACTGGTTGCAAGTGAGAAATTGGTTATCGTTTGAATCGAATTAGCACCTCCATCTGCACCGGTGAAACCCACATAAGCTCTCGCGCCAAGTACACTTCGTAGATTCACACCGCTGTAGGTGCGAGTAAACGTGTTTACGGTCGTCGAATTGACTGTTTCCGTAAGAATTTCTGTAACCGTATTGCTAGCGGTGTCGAATATCAACACAACGTCGATAGGGTTACCACTATTGAGGTTCACCGGTGCCGTAGTTAGGTAGTTCGTGCTGCTGTTATCGGTTACAAAGTTCGAGCCTATCACATGACCACTATAGATATTGATCTGATAAGCAGCCGTCGGACCGGAAATGCCTGTGTAGCCCAATGAGCTACCAGCTCCTCCAATAGCATTGGTTCCACTGGTCTGAAATGCGAACGTAACACCATCCGCCAATCTGTTGCCACTGGCAGTGTACGTGAAATTCACTTCCACTCTACCACTCGATGGGATGGTAAGTTCCTCTGGGTACCAAAACGCATTCGCTTCGTTATTGTTGCCATCGGTCAGCATAAGCGATCCTCCCTGGACCGCTGCCCCTGTCCCAGCCGTGACCCAACCATCAAAATCGCTTAATGTCGTCGACTCGCTATTGGATACTTGATATGTAAAGTCAATTTGGAAATTACCGGCGGACGGGATCCCAATTGCTGTCGGATTCCAAATGGCCGTCGCGCTGTCGTTCGCTGCACTTGAAAGCTTCAATGTACTCGCCGATTGCGATGACTGCGGCTCAGAACCAACCGCAACCCATTGAGCAAAGCCATCTAGGTTTGGCAGCCCGTAAGACATATTCGCTTGGGTTTGAAAATAACCTATGCCACTATCGGTAAGCGTATAACTACCATCCTGATACGTTGAGTTATTCAGCACACTCCAATAATTGAAATAGCTTGCATCCACCATGCCTTCGAAAGCATCCACCGTTCGTTGGATACTATCGCCAGCCTTCGCCTTCACGGTGTCAACCAGTTTCTCAATCGTAGAAAGCTTTAAATCTTGTCCACTAAGATTGTAAGCGTCTTGAATCTGACCGTCTGTAATGGCCCCTTGTGCATTGACGATCGAAACGACCCCAAGTGGGCTAGTGGTTGAAACGTTGGCGAGTCGCAATTCGCCGGTGGGCTGCATAAGATAGATGGCATTCAGCGCCGAAGCGTTGAGCAATCCATTCGTAACCGTTCCGGTTTCGAGTTGAGTCGTTTCCGACTGGATAACCAGCGGAATTGCTTGTGAGCCAATATCTCCCTGTGAGGCCACGAGGGTAATATTTGTACCGATTACAGCCGGGGCTCCCAGTGTACCCGCACCGTAAATATCCCCTCCGGAACGCAGCACAACAGGTCCCGCTTGGGAACTCACCACTCCAACCGTCACGTCGGAATTACCACTTAGAAATACTCCGGTATCACCACTTGCGTTAATCGGCACGGAACCAGGAATATTATAAACAATCGGAGCGGATGATTCACCGATCGTTCCGGCTGCCGATGTTAAGGAAAGTGACTGGGCTTGAATCAACGTACCTACGGATTGGGCGATTCCAAGATTACCTACCAACCGCACCGAACCTGGGAATTGAATGTTGCCACTTAAATTCAAACTCGAAGCTTGAGACTGAACGCTTAACGATCCATATTGGACTCCAGAAAAATCGATCGCAATCGGATTGCTAGCAGGCAATTGATTCTTGACCTGCATGAAGATCTCTGTTGGGTAGGTCCAGGTCCAGGTGGAGTTTGGTCCGTAATTCCAAGCATCGTCGTTGTTATCTGCAAAAGTTGTTTTTGCACTCTGGGATTGAGTAATCGCTGCCGAAAGTACTTGCGTGTAATTTGCAGTCGACTGGCGTACGACACGACCAGACGGAGTAGACTCGCTTGTAAATCCAGAAATCAAAGAAGGATTAGATGAAGTGCTTAAGGTAAAATCGGTAATGCTTTGCACCGAACTCAAACCACCTGATCCGCCGGTAAATCCAACATATGCTTTCGATCCAAGAATAGAGGTAAGATTGATCCCCGTTCTTGTACTGGTATACGTATTAGCCGTAATCGTATCGGTCAAAGTTTCCGTCACGGTTTGAGCGACTGTATCGAAGTCCAGCACAACACGAATGGGATTGCCACTGTTGAATTGAACGTTGCCCGTCGGGGAATATGACCCCGTACTGTTCGAGGTAACAAAAGTCGAGCCGACGGTGTTAGGACCGTAAAGGTTGATTTGATAAGCCGCCGTTGGGCCTGCGATTCCTCCGTATCCAAGAGCCCCTCCCGGACCGCCAACCGCAGTAATACCTTGCGTTTGGAAAGCGAAAGTGATTCCATCGGCTGCTTTCTGACCGGCAGCTTGATAGGTGAAATCAACTTTGAATTGAGGGTTGCTCGTCAGAGATAAAGCTTGCTCAAACCAAAATGCGTTCGCTTCGCCGGTTTGACCAGTAGTCAAAAACAACTGTGAGCTGAGGCTGGGGAAAGCCTCCTGCGCGTAGTCAGTTGGAGCTGAACTATCTTTATCGAGCGGTCCCCAAGACCAACTGTCATTGACGATTGCGCCACTTTGGTTGTCATTGATGGATCCGAGAAGTGTGTAGCTCCCGTTCGCATTAGAAAATGCTACGTCGCGGGAAATAAATGCCTCTTGCGTCCATTGATACGTCAAGTCAGACGCGAGTTGATGAGTCGCCTGGGATCCGTCTGTCGTGCTCACCAACTCCATGTCCGACAACTGATCGCCGTAGCTACCTTGATAAAACTGTACCGCTTCATTACTTGCCTTGTAAACGTAAGCACTCGCGATACTCGTTATCGTATCCTGAAATTCAACAATTGCTGCCGGAACGACACCCGTTGCCGCGATACCTTGCAACTCAAGGGGTATGTTCGTCTGGTTGACAATGCTGATCGAATTCGGATTGCTCAGTACGCTGATCTTTCCAGATGAGGTCGTTGAGATGATACCACCATCGAACACGGCAGCTACGTTACCAGCATTTACAGCAACGGGATCAAGGACGAGTTGTTTAGCGACAGCGTCGTAGTATCCAGTCACCCCCGAATCACCGAGATAGTCATCGATCGAAACTTTCGAATCAGCCTGGCTACCAGAATCGAACGCCACTTGGTACTGGTCAACCATGGACTGCAACGCCGCTCCGAGAACTAACGTTATCTCAGGATTAACAACGCCAACTTGGATTGGACCGTTGATGTCAATGTATTGTGCAGTGACCGAAATGTTCCCAGCGGTAATGCTTCCTCCTAATTCCCTGCTTTGCGGATTGCTTACCGTCACGGGGATCGAAATGGTTCCGATGAGATTGTGCGGAACCATAGGGAAAATACCCCGCTGCAGGCCACCGGAACTACTCTTAGAATTGTAACCGTTTTCTGGTCCCGTTCCTTGGGATACATTGAAACGTGCTGAGTCAGGATTACCACTAGCCAAAACACTATATATTTGCGAATGCGATAAGGTATCCAAGTATCCGAGATCGTTGATACCGTTGTAATCGGTAAGGAAATTCGAACCTCCACTGATGGTGGTCGCAGAGCTCCATAAATACGGGATTTGGCTTCCGAAGAAGATGACCCCAGTGCCGTTCTCGGTGCTGTTCCAGTTGTCGTTTGCTTTGCCTGGATACGATCCAATACTGTTCTCGGAAAGGTTGACATTCGTGAAGTTAGATATCGATGTCCCAGACGTGTTGTAAAGGAAATTCGAGAAATCGCCGGAGTTGGATGCCCCGGACTTGGACCCATAGATTGCATTGGCCGCGCTGCTCGCAGCAATGTTTGCGGAATAAGCACCAGCCGGAGAGGTTATGTAGGGTGAGTACCAATTCAAGCCCGGTGTTAAGCCATCAGGATTCGAGGAAAGAGAGATTCCGTCGAGGAAAACCGTTTCGTCATTCCCGTCAGAATCCAGTCCAGTAAACGTTAACGACAACGGCGTTACGTACCCCCATCCCTGGAACCCGCTTAGAACGGCGGTTTGAGAAGCCGAGTTTACTACCGAGAAATTCGATACCGTTTGAGTAGAGGTATCAGCACCCTCGGCTCCCGTAAACCCTATGTAGGTGGTGCTTCCAAGGACTTCATACAGGTTGATATCGCTATACGATCGGGTAAAAGTCGCCAGGGTAGTAGTATCGTAAAGCGATTCCGTAACCGTTTCTGCATCCGCATCATAAACCAAGGTGACTTTGATGACATTTCCGCTATTGAAACTGACTCCATCAGTGCTTTGGTACGAACCTGTTGTATTCGTCGTTACGAAATTCGAGCCGATGGTATGAGCGTTATAAAGGTTGATTTGATAGGCTGCAGTGTTTCCTAGAATTCCTTCATATCCCAATGCTCCACCAGTTTGACCGAGAGCATAAGGCCCTTGGTTTTGGAAAACCATCGCGATTCCGTCGGCAGCCTTGTTCCCGCTAGCTTGATAATCGAATTGGAACGTCAACTGGCCACTCGATGGGATCGAAATCAAATTCGGGTTCCATGCGGCGGTAGCGGTATCGAGCGTGTTATTTGTCAACTGCAGCGTGGTTGTGTTGGTTACTGGTGTGGTTTGAGGCAACGGTGCAACAAAGGGGATGCTGTACGGCTTGTATGTCGTACTCGTTGGCGTGATCGTACCTAAATTAGTCTGTCCCAAACTGATCGATACCTCCTGCGTCTGGGATCCATAATTAGCACGTTGTGCTGCCAGAAATTCAAGCTTGTATGAGTTGCCAGGTATCAACCCTGATAGTTGCCGAGAAATACTCCCCAACTTCTGAACAAAGGCAACTTGCGAACCGATCGGTGCATTGATGTTTCCTGATGTGAAGCCACTACCATTGCCCGATATCCCAGCTTGACCTGTGAACGTCCACCCCAGTCGTGACGGGTTGTAAAGAAAGTTGCTCGGCTCCGAACTCCATTGTGGTGACTCAAAATTCCCATCTGGAATCAAGTTCACATTGTTTCCCCAATAACTTTGAATGCTGCCACTTGTGCCGAAGTAATCAGACGGCGTATTGACGATGTACGAAGCATTGGGAACATCGATAGTAACAGACTGCGCATTGATGGAGCCATCTTGTACCAACGCCCCATGAGTATTGGAAATCGAGACGGTCCCAAATGTGTTGTTGATGTTTCCCAGCAATGCCAAGGCTGGCCCAGCCGCATTGTTTCCAACAGGACCAGATGCCGTCAAGGCAACAGACACCGAAGCCGGGTTCGAGCTGGAATTGAAGCCCATCGTGGACGGGACCGTAGCCCCACCGGTCAAATCGATCTGCCCCATTCCATATGTATTCGGAATGCTAAGTGTATCAAGCAACAGATAGGCTGGACTTTGATTCCTGACACTGATCTCAGGTGAAAAAGCTGAGATCGTTCCCGAGCCACTCAATGTTCCGGCTTCGATCAATACGCGGCCGCCATACGCGCTCAGGCCGTCCAAAGTCACTGCAGTTACCGGGGTTGAAGATAACGACAAACTGAGGACTTCTTGAACAACTGAATCGAGACCGTCGAGTAACTGTGTCGGATCGTAGGATTGGGTATATCCAATTTGGAATGGAGAGAAATCCTCACCGTCCTGAGGAACAACCGAAACCAATGTGCCATCGGTCGGTCCATCAAACGCCTGCGCAGGGCCACCATTGACGGCCAACTTTCCTGTTGCATCAATATCGATGCTTAACGCGTGCGCATTTCCCGCTGTCACAGCACCATCGATCGTCACGGAACTCGACTCCGTCGTACCGCTGGTATCGACGTGAGTCCGGCCCGTGGCCCCATCGGTATTGGCAAAACTATAGGCAACCGAATCGTTGGTTCCCGGAGTTGCTCCGATCTGCAAGTCTCGATCGCTCGAGATCGTCGTTCCTGCCCCAACCGTAACATTCGTACTCGCGTCGATGGTCGCTTCGTAAGTGTTATCTGGGATAACCAACAATCCAACAGCCCGCGAGACAACTACTGCATAAGTGTCGTTTTGCGTCGAAGCCTGCAGCACCGGGTTATAGCCTGCCGTGATCATGACCCCCTTCGATGCTTGGATCGTCGAGTTTTCACCGATGCTGACATTCTGATTCGTCGTCGAATCGTTTTTGGAAATCCCACTAACCCAGCTTGCCAATCCGAAGGTGTAGGATTGAGAGTCGGCGGAGGTTGAAGTGCGGATGTTCGTACCGATACCAATCTCTCCGCCTTGGGCAGTTAATGAAACGCCTTTTCCAATATCGATGTTCGTTTTCAAGTCGGACGTGATGGTGGACGAGATGCCTACTCCAGAGATACCACTTCCGGTCGCCAAGTGAGTAAGCTGATTGGAATACCAATTCGACTGGGCACCAATTTGGATATCACCGGCGGAATTCGCTGAGATCTGGACACCATCCTCCAATACAATCGACGAATCAGAGTTGGTGTTCGATGAACTCACACCACCGAATCCTCCCGCCAATCCTCCTCCACCGACATTGGCCATGAAGCCCGAGGATTTCAGACTCTCCCCATCACCGATCCCAACTATTTGACTGTCCGAGGAAATTACGACGGAACCATTCGTTTTAACGACAGTTCCAGCCCCAAGCGTAAGCGATTGGTTCGGCGTCGATTCATTCCCCGCTGTTGCTCCCGATCCACCCGCCAATGTCGCGTAAACTGAATTCGCATTGGTGGCATATCGCGTTTGATTACCGGTGTTGAAGCTGGCTTGGCTTGCGGTCAATGACATCCCTGTCGTGGTCAATGAAATCGTCGGCGAGTTTTCGGTTCGGGCAACTGCTGCATCTGCACCGAACACGGACCCAGATCCCGAACGGGACTCTACCTGGTTATCCAGGGTCGCTAACGCCTCGAAACTACTTGTTCCAGTAACCGCTAGCCCAACATTGGAAGCCGACAAATCGATCGTGGGAGTGAGAATCGATCGGACCACAAACCCACCAGCACCTAGCAACGCCACGTTGACCCCTTGCTGATCATCGCCCGAACCGCTGGTCTTGGCTGTCGTGTCGTACTCACTATTCGCAAGTACCGATAGATTTCCATTGATATTCCAAGGCACCGTGGCACTCGAATCCACAAGCGTTGTAGCCACGGTTTCATCAATCCATAGCTTGTGTGCTTCTCCGCTACCGGTGATCGCTGCAACCGTGACCGACATTCCCTCGGATGTGACATCCGGTGTCGAGATTGCTGATACATTCAAGTCTCCAACATCGAAGTTACCAACGTTAGATATGTTGGCCTTGGTGGATCCGGATCGAAATGCTTCGGAGATAAAGACACCCACGGCACCGATACCAAGGTCAGCCGATCCACCAAACACCTGAGCCATGATGCTCTCTGACGATTGCGCTTCGACGCTCAAGCTACCGTATTCTGTTGATTCAGAGCCGGTGATGATAGAAGCTCCCGAATCGATGCTGGCGGAAAATTTCGCGTTGTCATAGATATTCGAATTGCCACCCGCTCCCGCAGCACCAAATCCATCGGTAAACGATGTAGCGACCGATTTGCTGAAGTGAACATTACTTCCAACAGCGTTGATCGATACATCACCACCGGCTGTGGTTATAACTGCTCCTTCCACCAATGCGGCGACGGAATCGTTATTGGTCACCTCAGAGATCGACACCCCTAGCGAGGCACCGACAGGCACGCCACTAAGTGAGATCGCTGTGGCGCCAGACCCAACGGTCGAATTGGTATTGCTCTTACCCTCGGCTAGTACACTCACCGCGATTTCTTCAGAACCTAGCAAAGTACTCTCAAGGTTCGTATTCGATAGGATTCCGGCAGTGACGGAATTGTTTGTCGTGACTCTCGACGAAGCACCGGCGGTCGAGACGGCAAGGGATAGATAACCGACAGCGGCTGTAGCTGCTATCGCGATCGATTCCGCTGATTGCTCTTGACTATTAGTAGCTTGAACAATGACAGGACCGGCAGCCGCAATCGAAGTTGTCTGCGAATCGTTCGCAACACCCGAGCCGATCGTCGCGCTTATCGTATTCGTCGGCTCGATGCGGCTAACAGAAGCTCCAGCTCCAAATGCCATGGGAACACCACCGAGACTCACAACCAACGAACCTGAACCCACACCGGTATAAAGATCAGACTGATCGGTCGCTTGGACACTCAACTCGTCCGCTTCGCCGTTGCCGGCCGTCGTGCTTCCCCCGACTATCGAGGCGGCAATCGTATCATTGGTAACGATTTTTGCCGTCGCACTCGACGCCGCAACCCCAACCGATGTGGAGGCGATCGCTACATCCAAGGCCACTCCGAAACCGATGGCTGTAATTTCGGACTCTCCCTTTGCGTCGAGCTCGAGGTCACCTGCTGTTGTGACGGTCGATCCACTCAACGTTGCAAGGACTTCATTGGTGCTCTTGTGAACAACTGCACCAATACCCACTGCGATCCCTACCGCAGGTTCTGGCGCGATCGCGATACTTGCCGATGCCCCCCCCGCATCATGGTAAACATTTAAATTCTCTGACGCGTTAATCGTCAAACTCCCACCTTCACTACCAATTCCAGGAAGGGAGATCTGCGAATTTTCCTTGATGATGGCTTGCGTTGTTATGTCTGTGCTTGCCCCCACCCCAGCTCCAACGCCGTCGATCCCAACAGCAAGCGCTGATTCCGCAGCCAGCGAAGAGGCCAGCCCCCCAGCAATCGCTAGGGTAAAAATGTTGTAGTCACCAAGCGGAAGATTGATCTCGGTGAGCAAACTATCTAACTTCGTGTAATCTTGAGCTTGGCCCGTAAAAGCTTCAACATCTAGATTACCCGAGTTGAGGGTGATATTTGAATTATCAATCGTCGCAAGCGAATTCCCTGTGATGGAAACCTCCGTGACCGATACCCCCGCCCCCAAAGCAACCTCGGAAGCGGATGGTCCTGACTTGTACGCAACGCTCAATCCCAAATCCCCAGCGACCGTGATTTGAATAGGGATGAGCTGAGAGGCTACAGTCAATCCGGCTGATGCACCTTCGGAGTTACTGAGGAAAGTACTGTTCTCGATGGTAGATTGCACATCTGCATTGGTGTATTCGTTCAGCGCCACCATGCCGTATGGAGTAATACCAACTCCCTTACCTACTTCAAAAACGACGCCAGCCGAGAACGCAAAGCTTCTCGATGACTGCTCGGCTGTGAGATTTGCCTCACCCTCGGTTTGTTCAAGGTCCGATTCACTGATTTTCGAATTGGTCGTCGAGTCGAGTAGATTTTGTGCGAAACCAAAACCAAAACCGATTTTGACTTTGGTCTTCTCTTCGTCTTGGCCTACCGAACTCGAACCTAGTGAAGTAACGACCGTCAGTGTACCTGCTGCAGAAACAACATCGTCGTTGTCGATCGCCTGAACGTCGATCCCTCCTAGATCCTCACCGATTACATTAGCGATTTGCGCGTTGGTAACATTCGTTACATGGTTAATTGCAACGGAACCAGCTACTTCGATACCGGTACCAGCGACTGAGGAACCATTGAGCCCCGCCGCAAATGTACCTAAATCCTTCTTGTTATTGGCGTTGATATTGATTTCATAGTCGTTCACCGCACTGTTGGCTAGAGTCGCTTCAACCGTTGATTGGTAATCGATAAAAGAGGCAGCACCTGCAAGCCCAACCCCGGAGTTCCTTCCTCCTTCCATTTGAAACGAGGCCGCTCCGGTAGCTAGGTCTGCTTGCGTATCATTGGTCGCCTGAATTCCAAGCTCTTGTGCATTTCCAGCTAAGCCAGCACCATTGACATACGCTAGCACCGAATCGTTGACGTTCGCTTCGCTATAATCTGCTGATACGCCAAAACCAAAATGACTCTCTTCTACTTTCGGTACCTCTTTTCCACCCTCCTCGGACTTTCGCTTGGTAATCCCACCTGCGATTGCAACCGGTACTAGTTTCCCGTGCGCGCCAGCGTCGATCAAAATCTCCCCGGAAGAGACAATGCTAGGCCATTGCGATTGAGCGATTGCACCCGTGCTCGTGGAACCACCCACAAATGCGTTCACATCCCGATTTAGCACCACGACCGAACTACTAAATCCGATGTTGATCGCTTCACCGATGAATATTCCACCGGACGATGGAGTCAAAATCGAATCATCTTCCGCTTTGATCTCGATTTCACCGCTGGTCGCTTCGTTAGCCGTTATAACCGGCGCGTAGGTAGCACTGTGGATTGCGGCTTGGGTTGTTTGGGTCGAAACATCGATTGTCGCTACGGATGCTTCCAAGCCAAATCCTGTTGAGATCCCGCCGCTTTGTGCCAACGGGATAAATTCCATCGCTGTCGTCGCTTCTAACAGCAGACCGTCATTACCGTAATTGATTCGCGTCGGAGCACTGGCGATAGCGCTTTCGCTTTGACCTCCGATCTCGGCTCGTGTGTCATTGTTAAAGACACTTGTATTGAATGAGCCCCCGAGAGTGTTCTTCGAGTCGGTTAACCCTAGTAAGAAATTGTAGTTCTTCCCAAGCCCTTCGTTAGACTTCGCAGCATAGTAAAGCCAACCGAAGTTAAGTCCAAGTATCAATTGTCCCGCCATGGACACTTGATCCATATTGGTTTCGGCTTTCAGCTCCAGTCCCTGTCCTTCTGCTGGAAGAACATTAGGACTTTGATTGATTTGGGCACCATCGCGAATGATTGCAAGATTGCTGTTATCAACCTGTTTATAGATCATGCTACCCGAAAGGGTAAAATCCAATCCGCTTTGCTCGTCATCTCCGGGCATCGCATCGACGTTCGTAGAGTCATTAAATAGCCATTTGCTGACCCCAAAGGCGTTGGCAAACAATGCATTAGTGATCAGGCTTTCTGCAAGCTGTGTTCCGGCCGCCCCATTTTCTTTCCAATCTCCATCCAGCCCTCCATTATGGATATCAGCGACGGTAGTTTGCTTCCAAGCAAATGGGTAATCGATCGTCGATTCGATGGAAACACCCGTTGCACCACTTACCTGTGCATTACTCTCGATGATTGCATTGCTAACATTGTCGACAAAGGACATGTTCAACGCCACACCCACTGCTTTATTATTCCGTTCCGGCAGCCCACTACCAGTAGTCCTAGCGGTACCTGCAGCCGCAAAGGTATGCAACACGTGCTCAATTTCGCTGCCGATCGTTACGCTACTCTGCGACTCAATCACCGCTGTCTCGCCGATAGTGACTTCGACGGTATTGTTAGAAACAAGTAACGCAAGCGCGAGGGATACTGCAAAAGGATTCGATTCATCCTGCACCTTTAGGTACTTTTTCAATTGCGGGTCGAAACTGCTTTCAACGGGTGCAAGCTTCTCTTCAATTTCCTTCTCAACGCCGGATTTCCAAGTATCATGCTCGACCTCATTTTTCCCTCTGAGTGTATTCAGGTAGAATCCTAACATCGGGAATAACCCCGTGCTGCTAGACATGCTCGAAGCATCGTTCGATTCAAGCGTCGCTCGGATCGTTACCCCTTGATCCGCTGGGATGTACTTCAAGCCCATCTGGGAACCAGCCATCAATCCAGTTTGCGAATCGGTCAACAGCAAGTACTGTTGCATATTGACTACATTGGGGGTTGATGCAATCGCGTCAGCCTGTGTCCGCGCCAAACTGATCGTTACCCCTGATGCGGAGAGTTGGTCCGGAGATACCACGGCATAATAGACCTGGTTATTAACCATACCCATCCCACCGTAGAGCCATGAGTCGTTGAACGTCAGCGCATCTCCCGTTTGAATGGACTGATACCACATCATAATCTGCCAAGGGTCCGAAGCGATTCCGGTCCCGGTGACTTGAGCCCGCAGCACTGGAACGTCGTCGATGGTCTTCGTTTCACTGATGATCTGGGCAACTTGACTGGAAGTAGCATTGTAAGGAATCGGGGCAGTAGTGAAGGACTCACCACCTGCCTCTAATTCGATTACAAAAAATCCTCCCGTCGCGTCGGTCCACACCTGCTCAACGTTGCTTGTTAAGGTATCTACGATTAGGTTCGACTGAACCCCATCGGAAAGGAGATTGGTGCTGTCGGCGGTCAGCGACTGGTTCACTAAGCCCGTGATCGACCACGGACTCGTCAGCGTCCCGAGTCCGGTAACGACAACTGACACTCCGGCAAGTGCATTCAGAGCAGACTCAATGGTGGCCGGTGTTGCGTTGTACACCAAGCTTACGGCAGTCGTTTGCTCGATACCCGCTGCATCTGTGATGGTTAAGGTAAAAGTGCCTGAGGTTGCAAAACTAAAGAGAGTAACGACATCACTGGTAAGCGTTTGACTTGAAGCCACACCCCCTGTGAGCGTGGAGTCATCCAAATCCGTAATAGTTACTATTTCTGGCAGAACGAGTGAAAGTAGGTTTTCAGAAGCGATACTCGCCTGCAATCCATATTCCACACCCGCTGCATCGGTCATACTCTGACCCAACTGATACTCTATAACAGGTGTGCTTGAGTCAGGGGTTGTCCTTAAGTTCAGAACATACTGTGGAATGTCGGCATCAAAATACTCGTTGACAGCATTAAACGCATAATAAGTCGTCGGTGAATTGGGATCGAACGTCAGACCGACGATCGGTTTGGCACTGTTTCCTAGGTAATAGACAGGGGTGCCGTCAGAAATATTCGGGTTTTGCGAAAATACCAAACCGGTCCCGGGTTCGACCGTTCCAATGTCGAACTGGTACAACATCGAAATTGCCCAAGGGCTCTGCTGTGTTCCACTACCTTCCGTGACGGTTGCAAGGATCCCGTTGAGCGCATTCAGAGCGGATTGGATGTCAACAGCACTGGAATTCCAAGGTAGGTCTGAAGTGGTGACAACTCCTTCCGGTCCATTGATCGTGATCGTAAACGTGCCATCTTGCGCATCATTCCAAAGCAGATAAGAGTTATCAGTCTGAAGCTCAAACGTGGAAACCGCGTCTTGATCTGTGAAATCATCGGTAACCGACTGAAGGCCAGCTTGGTTCAAAACCGTCTTGAGCTGAGGAACTGCATTTTCAATAGCCGGGTTTGCTGCGATGGCTTGCTCCAGACTTGTTGCAAGCCGAATCACCCCCGGCGTGGTAGGATCAACGATCGCATAATAGGTTTGATTATCAACCAGATTGATTTGGTTCCCTAGGCCGTTGTTGAATACAATCGCTTGTCCATTGGTAAATGGGACGCTCTGCGTTGGGGTCTGTAGAGGCGGGGTAGGTAACGCAGTAGGGGCATCGTCAGATGGAGTTTGGATTGCGAAATTCAAGCTGATTTCGCTTGTTTCCAGATCCATCGATGAAATCTGATATGCAATTCCATCCGCAAGGAACTGAGAATTCGTATTGAGGTAAACGGTATTACCAGCCGCTCCCATCAAGCCGTTGACATCCACCAGTTGAATCGCCGTCGGAAACAAATCGGGCTGCGGTGAAGTAATGACCGCAACTTCGTACGCCCCTGCTTTGAGCGCGCCGATCAGATTGCCGTTCGCATCATTGCATCCCAAGAATTGTCCCGCTAAGGGTACAAAGTTCACTTGCATCCCGTCTGTGAATATCGGTGTATCCGTAGTCCCTGGAGCAACGTTTTCGTAGGAAAACAGAATTGCATTGGCGTAGGTACTGTCGATAACGACAATCGGTAGCTCAAGATCATTGACCACCAGAGATGGATAACCGCTACCAAAGTCGATGGCTATCCCATTCAGAGCATCTTCCGAAGTGGCTGCAAGTTGCAGCGAGTTTTTATTTGCTGCATTGATGATCGCGTAATAGATGCTCCCAGGTACTAATCCAGGAATCGTGGAGCCATCGGGTGTGTCAAAGTATAGCTTTGCGCCGGTCGTGTATTCGAGAGACTCATCGAACACCAGCGAATTGGTTTCGAAATCAACCACAAAGGCGGGATTGAAGATTTGTGCATCGAAGGCTTCCTGTGCAGGTGTCGCGAGCCCTGAAGTCACAGTTCCATTGACATCCACCGTCACAGTTGCGTTCGTGTAGGAGAAGGCACCACCGATAGACATGAATCCATCGCGATAGGCCGTAGCTTTGGTGCTCACCGCGTTTTCATCTACCGCTTCAGCCTCGATCGTGACGCTGCCATTAGAAGCCGCCACCACTGAACCTGCTTCTAAACTGATCGTCGAAACCGTTTTAACTTCTGTAGAACCCCATGCGAAACTGCTTGCTTTGGGATTGGTTTGCGTGATTCCAAAGTTTTTGATCGACGCGACTTCCAATTCGGCGACGTTGTCGACGCTGGTGGAAATCTCAATGTTTTCCTCCGCTTTCAAGCTGGCATTGGCCAATACATCGATTGTTGCCGTGGCCTCGTTGAAGAAATTGCCGAAAGCAAAACCGATGGGACTTTTTTCTGTCTTTTGCGAAATACTATTCCAAACGGCCTTGCCGAATGCATTGGCCACGGCATCGGCTTGAAGCGACACTCCGGCGGAACTCGATAAACTTGCACCTTCACCAATCGTGATGGAAGCCGTAGGTTTCCAAACCTGCACCGACACCGGAACAGCCAACGGATCTGGCTTGTGCTTGTACTCGAAAAACACCTTGGATATCGCATGCACTTGACTCGCCAGGAAATCCAGCACCATTTCGTTGCCGCTCGCGGTCTCGAGCGAGATCTCGCCACCATCGAGGATAGTCGATGCCCCAATAGTGATGTAGGATGATTGATCTTCGAACAAGCGGATCAAATTCTCAATCTGACCAACTTGCGAGAAGTTAAATCCCCCGAGAACATTATCGGCTTTGAGCGTGATCAACCCGTCCAATTCGTCCCCGGTCGAAGTATCCACAAAACCGTTGGCAAGGATTTGAACATTCTCGCCAATCGCAATCCTCTTGGCCTCGATCTCAATGTTCCCTGCTTGCCCAGTAGTACTACTGGTGTCGATGACAATTCCATCGCCGATGGTGATGCTAGTTGTATCATCTCCACCGATGAGGTAGGAATTCGTCGATGCGTTGTAGTACTGGGTTAGATCTGCTGCTGAGTTGATCGAAATGTTAGAAGCGAGTAACTCACGTGACTCTAAATTCTCGATAAACAACCGACGCAAACGTCGTTTGACCAAAGAATTTTTGCGACGGCGTTCGGAGTTCTTCGACTGGTTATGGGATCTCATCGTCAGGGCTCTTGCTATTGTCAGTTAGGGCTACCGTTGTGTGATGCGTGTTTGTCCATGAGCTTAGAATCTCAAATACTGCTCACGGAAAAACGGTAGTTTAGTAAAGAAGCAGCGCGATGGGTGCGGGTATAATGTATCCAATTGTATCCAGCCAATTTCGTCGACCTCCTTGGAACACCTAGACGCGGAAATCCCGATCAATTCGCAGTAAGTTCTCATTCGCAGGAAGATCGCAAACCGTCATGATTCGCCAAGTTCACAAGACGACCGATACAACGAATGACATCGTGCCCAGCGACACATCCTCGAAGATTCCTAACTCAGAGATTATCCCGCGATACTCGTTAGCAAACCTTTTGAAGGACGCCATTGCTGGTGTGATACTCACAGCCATCTTGATACCGGCTGGAATGGGATACTCCCAAGCAGCGGGATTGCCTGCCATCCATGGACTCTACGCGACAATAGCAGCGTTGATTGCCTACGCGATGTTCGGACCAAGTCGCCTCTTGATCATAGGACCAGATTCATCGCTTGCAGCATTGATTGCCGCGACGATTCTGCCCCTTGCTGATGGAAGTATCGAGCGAACGATCGCGTTGGCAGGAGCCCTCTCGGTGATGACTGGGTTCATTTGCATCATCGCGGGTATTGCTCAACTCGGTTTTGTTACGGAACTAATCTCTAAGCCCATCCGCACGGGCTACATCAACGGGATTGCATTCACAGTGATCGCTGGACAACTTCCATCTTTCTTCGGATTTTCGGTATCTGTCGCGGAATTTCCACAGGAGACGATCGCACTGATCAACGGGCTATTCCAAGGGAAACTAAACACCTTTGCCGTGCTGATTAGCACTACCAGTATGGCAGTTATCTTAGGTTGTAAGTATTGGGCTCCTGCCATTCCAGGAGTCTTTATTGCTCTGATCGGTGCAACCCTCGCAGCGACATTTCTCTCACACCTGGAAAATGCATCACTCTCCGTAGTCGGTAACTTGCCCCAAGGACTACCTGCGTTTCAGCTTCCGAATGTATCGCTGAAAGACTGTCGTGATATGCTCGGTGGTTCGGTCGCAATAGCCTTGGTCGCGTTTGCAGATACCAGCGTGCTTTCGCGGATCTACTCGCAGCGAATTGGACATACGGTCGATCCGAACAAAGAACTTGTTTCGCTCGGCATTGCCAACCTTACGACTGGATTATTCCAAGGCTTTTCGGTAAGCGCCAGCGCGTCTCGAACCCCTGTCGCGGAACAAGCGGGTGCAAGAACTCAAGTTACAGGCTTCGTCGGAGCCTTGTGCGTTACTCTCTTGCTGTGTTTCGCGCCGTCGCTGCTCAAAAACACCCCACATGCAGCTTTGAGCGCAGTTGTCATTTGCGCATGCATAAGCCAAATTCAAATCCGGCAGATTGCTCGCTTGTATCGCATTAGGCGTAGCGAGTTTCTCTTTTCCCTCGCTTGCTTCCTTGGAGTTATCTTGCTAGGGGTCATCCAAGGAATCTTTATCGCCGTTGGACTAGCACTCTGCGCGTTTATCTGGCGCGCATGGCGACCACACAACGCAGTACTTGGACGTGTTGATGGCCTTAAAGGCTATCACGATGTCTTGCGTCATCCCGAAGCCAAACGAATTCCTGGGCTTGTCCTGTTTCGATGGGATGCCCCACTCTTTTTCGCGAACGCAGCGGTCTTCGAAGAACGTATTCAGAAGGCGATCGCCCACGCCCCAACACCAACAAAGTGGGTCGTTATCGCAGCAGAACCAATAACCGATATCGATATCACTGCAGCAGATATGCTTGCGGACCTCGACCAAAAAATCGTTCAGGCAGGAATGAAACTGTGCTTCGCGGAGATGAAAGGCCCCGTAAAGGACAACCTCAAACGCTATGGACTGTTCGATACATTCGGCAACGAAGATTTCTTTCCCACCATCGGACAAGCCGTCGAGCGATACTTACGTCTCAACAGTGTCCAATGGCAAGATTGGGAAGATCCCTCGCCGGTTGCCCCTGTCTCGCCTACCTGAAATACCAGTCTAGCCTGCCTGAAATACCAGTCGAGCCTAGCTGAAGTACTACAGAGACTCGAGGTAACTGATCAAATCTGCCAAGGCACTGACGGGGACGCCATCGGCAAGCCCTTCTGGCATCACCGACTGCGGACTTTCCTTGCGCTCGCTAATCGTCTCCGGAGCAATCTCCACCACTTCACCCTGCGAATTACGAAGGATGATTTTCTCAGGACTCTCCTTCGTCACAAACCCCGAGACAACCGAGTCATCATCGAGCAAGAAAATGTTCTGAACAAATCCTTGTGCAATCGACTTGCTTGGCATCAACACCGCTTCGACTAACTGATCGCGTCGATAGGTCTTCGCGACGTTCGGTAGATACGGCCCTCTCAAAGCATCCGAAGGAGTCACGTCGTGACACTTCGCACAACCAAGCAACGCAAAGACTTGCTCTCCTCGCTTCGCATCCCCTGGATTATCAACAACACTTTTTAACACATCCGCTTTGGCCAACGTGGCGATCTTCGGGCCAGTCCATTGATTCAGATCTGCGAGCTTCCAATCCTGCGCGATCAATTTACCTTGTGCTTCAACTTCGGGGCGTTGATCAAGCAATGCGCGACGGACCAAACCTTCGGCTTGTTTGCACTCTCCAGCCGCAATTAAATCTAAAAGAACCTCAACCGTCTTATCGGATTTCCACATACTCTCGATCCCGGAGACCATTTCCGGCCGAGAGCTGAGTTCCTTGCGAGCCGCAACGGAACTCAGCAGTATCGCCGCATCGATTGCTTCTGATTGCTTCGAACCACTCTTGTCCGAACTGGCGTCATTGAATCGCTGAAGAATTACAGCATGCTTCTTGCCAAAGGTGTCACTTGCATTGCAGCGCTTCCACACTTGAGCAATCGACTCAACCGACAAACTTCTTGCTCGCTGCGCAATTGCTTCGACTACCGATACAGCTTCATCGGAATTCTGAGCCAATACCACGTTGAGCATCGACAACAAATCGTCATTACTGAGCCGTGGGTCTTGAGCTATCAACAGTAACTTCTTCAACACAGCATCAGGAAGCTGGCCTGCCGACTCGATCAATTGAACTCGCGATGCGAAAGGAATCTCACTCCACTGATCACGCGCCATCCAAGCATCGACATGCTGACTGATGTTCCATCGATTTCGGCTGAGCAATTGAAGTGCTTCGGTGGTGCGTTGAACATCGCAACGCGACAGCCAACCATTAACGACTTGTTCAATCTTCTCTGAAGCATCCCACTTCTCCGGTTGGTAATACGGCCCACGCGTATCGGGTCGTGTTCCCCAACTACTTCCATTCCACTCTCCTTCTCGAAAGTGAAGTCGCGCCAAGATACGAAGATAAGCGATCGACTTCGGATCGTTGGGATTCGAAGCGTTGATCTCTTCGATGACCTTATCGATGACCGCTTGGTCGTGCTTCAAAGCTAGGGCTTGCACAGCATGTTCAAAAGCCAACGAATCCGAGGGCTCTGTTTTCAATATTTGCGAACAGACTTCCCAAGGGCTAAGCGAGGCCAGAGCGCGCGTGGCTAGATGGCGAATAAGCGACTGGTCGCTCGATAAGAGCGGTTGCACCAATCGACCTAGGTTCAGTTGGTTGGTTTCATCCACCCATTGAGGGTTCGATTGACCGGCTCGCACCAATGCTGCCAGCACTTCAGTGAGAGTTCGAGGATCCTTCGATTGCAAACCTTTTGCGTAAGCCTTCGACATCGCATCGGACTTCGTTGCCGAGCCGTTACCGTTCTGCCCTTCACGAACGATCTGCCCATCACGCATTTGGATGTCGCTGATCGCTCTGATAGCCCAAGCGGAAATCGAGGGGTCATCACACAGTTTCAAAAGTCGCCCGAAAAGAGCTTCTGAGGTCTCCTGAGATTGACCAGCTTGATTCCATTGTTCGCGAATCAAGCCGATGGTGAAGACCGCCGCGATTCGCGATTTGAGCGCTACGCTCGAATCCGCCGCAATTCCTGCGAGCTTTTCAGCAACGGGTTCGATCTTAGCCGGAAAGCGAGCAGCGAAACGGAGCAGTCCACGTTGACCTTCGATTCTGCGGCGATGACTATCGGAAAGCAAATACTCAAACCATGGCTCCATCGCCGTATCATCAATGCTTGCCAACGGTTTTGGCTGATAACCTTTAGGCCTGAGCTGAACGACGTATCCGACATTTTCTCCTGCATAAGTGAAAGTCGCACCTTTCCAACTTGCTGCGTAAACGTTTGAGATCGCATCGACATCAAGATCCGTTGCACGCTCGATACCGAGGAAGTCCTTCTGGTCTACCGACACCGTCGCTCCGTTATCCTCAACACGATGGCTGAAGATCTGCTGGCGTCCCCAGTCGGCCGTGTAAATGCAGTCGCTCAGTCCGTTGGGCCAACCTGGTTCGTCCAAGTAAAGTGCACCACAACCGGATCCTCCGCCGTAATCGGCCAAAGGTGGGACGATCTCATTTGGGAAATTGATGTACTTGCGAGGGTAACCGTGATCCTCCATCCCGCTGAAATGGTGCATTCGAACATCCCAACCACCACCGTCATTGGTGTTGTCACGCGCAAAGCCTCGCAGCAGTGGATCGAGTGCTACTTCGAGAATGTTTCGAGTGCCAGTGCTGTAGAGTTCAAGCCCCGTTCCATCAGGCCTTACTCGCACCACTCCACCACCGCGAAACTGCAAGGAACGGCCATCCGTACCGACCGCTTTCGTAAAACCGAAGTCTCCGATCGCAAGGTACAGCCAACCGTCGATTCCCATCGTCACTCCGTTGCTGGTATGGTCGGCAGGACGATCTTTAAATCCGAAAGCGATATCCTTCACAATGATTTCTTGTCGATCCGAAACGCCGTCCGCGTTTTCATCGATAAAGGCACTCAAATGTGGTGGGTGCAAAACGTAAAGGCGGTCGTGATCCCAAACCAATCCACGCGGGGAGTCTACGTCATCGACGAACAAGTTCGACTGGTCCGCTCGTCCGTCGCCATCGAGGTCCTTGAGTCGAACGATCGAACCACGCTTTAAGTCCCGATCGAGCGATCCATTTTTATCGCTGGAGACAAATAATGTTCCATCTGGAGCGGCAGCCACAAACACCGGATAGTTCACCGCAGGTGGAGCGGCGAAGATCGTAGCATCAAACCCTTCGGGCAGTTTGCATTCTCCAAGCAATTGAGACTCCTCGCGGCTTCTCGAATCATCCAAGGAAACTTCTTTGGTCGCGTCGCCATAAACGCGAAGCTCTCGAATACTTGCCCAAGCCCCTGGATTTGTCCCGGTGCAATGCACTTTGATCCAACGAGCGCTGATCGGCTCGAAGAGATGCTCAGCATCTTTCCCTAACCTCGCGTCATCGGTTTGAGCAAAGAGTGTTTTGAAGTTTTCACCATCGAGCGAAGCTTGAATCTCATAGCGATACTTCCCTTGCGGCATCTCCCAATCGATACCCACCCCATGGATGCTCTTGGATTCCCCAAGATCCACTTGAATCCATTGCGGCAAGCTACCGTTGCTGGCGCACCAGCGCGTAGCGCGATCGCCGTCGACCGCATATGCTAGAAGATTGTTTTGGTCCTTTTGCTCGCTTGATGCACTAACCGATTTACCTTGAGCCAAATTCTCACGAACCAACTTTTTCGGAACTGGTTTCAAATAGGAATCATCCAAACGACCCGCGGCCCAAAGAGTACCTCGGGTAAGCATTTTCAAGAACGTCGGATCTTCGACTGTTTGATTGTGGTGCCCTAGCGTTGTGCCGAAAACTCTTGTCCCTCGGTAATCATTGGTCCAAACACAAACTTGGTCTTTCCCATTCTCTCGGTCTTTGGCAGTCGCAAGTGCGGTTGCAGTCGGCCAAAATTTGTCGATGCGATAAAGCTCACCGGCAGGATTCGCCCAAGCGGCTCCGAATCCCTCCATGATCGGATCGGTTGCTAAGACGTTTCGAACCTCGTGAGGATAATGCGGGCCGTGTCCGCGACTGGTGACTCCGCAGAATTCAAACCAGTCGTCATTTCCAACGCGGTAACAATGCATCGCGCAGTGAATGACCACCCCCGGCTTACCCTTGCGATGCGGTTCGAGAATGCGAGCCAACCAAGCCGGATCTTTATCATCCGAGAAACACTCGTCGTGAAGAATGACGTCAAAATCGTCGGCCCATTTCGGGTTCCTATAGAGTTCAATTTCAGCGCTGGTTCCAGATCCTCCTTGATGAACCACCGTCACTTCGATGTGGGCTCGTTCCTCAAGCCCTTGTTTGATCAACTCTTTTTGTATTTCGTAATCGTGGCAACAACCGCCAAGAATCAACAATGCCTTGACGGGAGCAACCTTAGAGGGAGTCGCCAATGCAGAAACTCCAGTAGGCGTGGGGACCTGCTGCGCACCATTTGGATTTTGTCCGTAAAGTCTCGTTCCCAAAAGCACCACGAGGATACTGGCTATCCAGGCTAACCGTGACCATCCTCGGGCCGAGTAACTCGGTTGCCAGTTCTTGGAAGGGAGTTTTCTTGCGGTTCGCGAAGTCGAGTTCGAGCTGTTGTTAAGTGGTTTTACAACTGAGTGATTTGGAAAATGGATGTTCATCAGAGGGACCCAAAGTGTGGGTGAGTTAGCAAAAATGGTGGGAAGATAAAGCAGGGTCGAGTACTGCAAATGATTCGTGAAAGCGAAATTCGTCTCCGCCAGTGGCCATTGTACATTGAAGGACGCTCCATGCCCTGGGGGGGAGTCGACATCCTAGGAATAACCCCTGCGTCAATTTGATTTGCTGATCCAGAACAGTGCGATATTAACTAAAGAGATACACTCAAAACCACGTTATCTGCCATTAAAGCGCCACTTACGTGAAAATAACGCACCTAAAACCCCTTTTTCACAATATTTTACGTTTCTAATGGGCAAGCCAGCATGGCTTATCTCGAGCCTCCGTTCTTGACGACCCACCAAGCAACCGCTATCTTCAATCTTAACCGTTAATAGGAGGGCTTGCAAAATTAACAAATCTGATAAACGAGCGGCAACTCAGGCCGTTCATATTCGATCGCTAAAAGTATTTTTCGACGTGGTTAGGAAACGGAGCTTTTCCCAAGCGGCCGTCGAGCATGGCATGACGCAAAGCGCCGCGAGCCAGAGCGTTCAGCATCTCGAGGAGTTCCTTGGGGTCAAGCTTATCGATCGCACGAAGAGGCCTTTTATATTGACGGCCGAAGGGCAAAAGTTCTTCGATGGGCTTGGCGGAGTTATCCGGCAATTCGATGCATTGGTCGATGAAGTTCGGGTAGGGCAGGGTGCCAGTGCACCGGTGACGGGCCAAGTCATGGTCGCTTCGATTTATTCGATGGGACTCTCCTACTTGCCAACACTTCAGGAAGAGTTTCACAAGCAGTATCCATCGGCATCGATGAATTACCATTTGGCGCATCCTCATGAGGTGTACCGAATGGTCGAGCAGGGGACCGTCGACTTTGGAATGGTGAGCTATCCAGAGAACACTCATACCATTCAATCGATTTCATGGCGGGATGAACCGATGGTTTTGGTTGCATCTCCTCGCCATCGCTTGGCAACGGCACAGCAGCCGATTCAGGCGGCGGACCTTTCCCAAGTTGCCTTGGTAGCCTTCGCATCGAACTTGCGCATTCGCCAAGAAATCGATAAGCAACTTCGGAATCTTGGGGTGACCATGCGGATTGCTGTTGAATTGGACAACATCGACTCGGTTAAGCATGCGGCGGTAGTCAACAGCGGAGTTGCGATTCTGCCGAAACTGACCGTTCAAGTTGAACTCGCGGCCGGTTCACTGAAGATGATCGAGTGTGAAAAACTTCAGCTCACACGCCCTTTGGGGATCATTCAACGCCGAGACGTTTCGATGTCACGTGCAGCGAGGACCTTTGTGGACTTGATCATGAATCACAAGGTCTGGCCAGGGGACACGCCACGAGGGGTTGAGGGAAGCAATCCGTACGCGATTGCACACGAGCAGTCCGGATCCAATGGATCGAGCTTTCAAGCAACCAGCGAGTTCGACTCGGACACGCTCCAACCGGAGACGGCTGCAGCCAGGACTTCGGTAGCACCTTAGTGCTCACCGTCCGATCGACTGTCGCACGTCTCTAACGAACGATTGAGCGATGACTCTAAAAACTGAATCCTTAGTCATCGCGAACACAACAAACGATTTAAACTTTTAAACACAGCAAACAAAACATCTATGAACGTTCCATTTGGTTTTCCGGAAAAGCAAGGGCTCTACGATCCGAACCTCGAAAAGGACTCATGCGGTGTAGGATTTGTGGCCAACGTGAAGGGCAAGCCAAGCCATCAGATCGTTGTGGACGCAGATACAATCCTCAAGAACATGGATCACCGGGGCGCTTGCGGTTGCGAGCAGAACACTGGTGACGGCGCGGGGATTCTCGTAGGACTTCCCGATGGCTTCTTGCGTCGCGTCGCTAAAGAAGAATTCCACGTCGACCTACCTGCCAAGGGGCTCTATGCCGCTGGGAATATCTTCTTTCCGAAAAGCCCTGCGGAACGCGATCTTTGTCGCCGCGTGTTCAATCAGTTGATTGAATCCGAAGGACAAAAACTGATCGGTTGGAGAAAGGTTCCTCAGCAGCCCGACGCAGCAGATATCGGCCCGACGGCCCGAAGCGCCGAGCCTTGGATCGAACAAGTTTTCGTCCAAGCCGCAGATGGAATTTCGAGCGAGGAATTCGAGCGCAAGCTTTACATGGTTCGCAAGCAAGCCAGCCATCGGCTTCGCAACGATACGACCCTTGAGCAAGCTTCGCTGTTCTACGTCTGCTCTCTCTCGACCAAGACGTTGATCTACAAGGGGATGCTAACTCCGGCGCAAGTTGTCCCTTACTATTCGGACCTTTCCGCCGACGACTTCGAAACCCATCTTGCGATGGTTCACTCCCGTTTCTCCACGAACACATTTCCAAGCTGGGATCGTGCTCAACCGCTTCGGTTCATGAGCCACAACGGCGAGATCAATACCTTGCGAGGCAACATCAACTGGATGCACGCACGCGAAGGTATGGCGCAGAGCGATCTCTTCGGATCGGAATTGAAGAAGTTGTTTCCTGTTGTCGAGCCGATGTGCTCCGACTCGGGGACCTTCGATAATGTCTTGGAATTCTTGCTCATGACCGGTCGGACCTTGCAAGAAGCCATCATGATGATGGTTCCGGAAGCTTGGCAAAAGCACGACACGATGTCCCAAGAGAAGAAAGCGTTCTACGAATACTTTAGTTGCATGATGGAACCGTGGGACGGGCCAGCATCGATCGTCTTCACCGACGGACATTACATCGGCGCGACGCTTGACCGAAACGGGCTGCGACCAAGTCGTTATTACCTGACGACCGATGATCGGGTGATCATGGCTAGCGAAGTCGGGGTGCTTCCTGTCGACCCAGCCATCGTGAAGTCCAAAGGTAGATTGCAACCGGGCCGAATGTTCTTGATCGATTTCGATGAAGGCCGTTTGATACCAGATGAGGAGCTCAAGGCAGCGTTTGCAGCGAAGCTTCCTTATCAAAAATGGTTGCAACAAGGTCGCATTACTCTTGATCAACTACCAAAAGCAAAAGAGTGGCACGGGTTCTATCCCGATACGTTGCTTCAACGCATGCAAGCTTTCGGTTACACCATCGAAACCATGCACTTTATGCTTGTACCGATGATCCAGACCCAAGTCGATCCGATCGGCTCGATGGGTAACGACTCGGCACTGGCCTGCTTGAGCGACCAACCCCGCTTGATCTTCGATTACTTCAAGCAACTCTTTGCACAGGTCACCAATCCTGCAATTGATTCGATCCGAGAAGACGTGATCATGTCGTTGGAATGTTACGTTGGACCTGAAAAGAACCTTCTTGCCGTCACCCCTGAACATTGCCATCGTTTGCTGATTCAACATCCGATCCTCACCAACGAGGAACTCGAAGCGATCAAGCACATGAACAACGGTGGATGGAAGACCGCCAACATTGATATCACTTTTGATCGAAATGAAGGAAAGGCCGGGTTGGTCAAGACGCTCGACCGCATCTGCGTGGAAGCAGAAAAAGCGATCGACGAGGGCTACACCATGATCGTCTTGAGCGATCGTGCACTTTCCACTTCGCGTGTAGCTGTTAGCAGCCTGCTTGCGTGCGGTGCCGTCCACCAACACTTGGTCAAAGTCGCCAAGCGAACTGCCATCGGCATCGTCGTCGAGACCGGCGAGGCTCGCGAAGTGCACCATCACTGCTTGTTGATCGGGTTTGGTGCCGACGCGATCAATCCTTATTTGGCGTTCGAAGCACTCTGGCAAGCATCGCGAGACGGAATGCTCGAAGAGAAAGACGATGACAAGGTCGTCGCTTTGTACCGAAAAGCAGTCGCTAAAGGGATGCTCAAGGTCATGGCGAAGATGGGGATCAGCACCTTGGCAAGTTACAAGGGAGCACAGATTTTCGAAGCTCTCGGATTGCAATCCGAAGTGATCGACCGATGCTTCAAGGGTACCAACAGCCGAATTCAAGGTTGCAGCTTTGACGTGTTGGCTGAGGAAACCCTCCGCCGACATGCTCTCGGATTCCCCCACGATCGAGCTGACGCTTGGTCGATGCTTCCAAACGTAGGTGAATTCCATTGGCGTGCCGAAGGCGAACGACATGGTTGGGACCCAGGCGCGATTTCCGATATCCAAGTCGCAGCTCGCAAGGGTGACAAGAACGCTTACCGCCGATTCGCTGACCACATCAATCAAGATGCACGGATGCGGTACGCGTTGCGAGGACTTTTCGAATTCCAATCCGCTCGCGAACCGATCTCGATCGATAAAGTGCAACCGGCGAGTGAAATCGTCAAACGATTCTGTACCGGTGCGATGAG
Organism: Planctomycetota bacterium; assembly: GCA_046051705.1. Lineage (GTDB taxonomy): Bacteria > Planctomycetota > Planctomycetia > Pirellulales > Pirellulaceae > JBKCUI01. The sequence goes on from JBJONT010000409.1 coordinate 30,222, forward strand.
TCTTGGCTCGATCAGCAGCGAAGCTCACGAGACACTCGCTATCGCAATGAATCGACTCGGCGGCAAGAGCAACACGGGTGAGGGTGGTGAAGATCCAGTCCGATTCCAACCCCTTCCAAACGGTGACAGCAAGCGTTCTGCCATCAAGCAGGTCGCTTCAGGGCGATTCGGTGTGACCATCGAATACCTGACCAACGCAGATGAGATTCAAATCAAGATCTCTCAAGGGGCCAAGCCCGGTGAAGGTGGGGAGCTACCTGGCCGCAAAGTGGACAAATACATTGCGCGGATTCGCTATAGCACTCCAGGTGTGGGATTGATCAGCCCTCCACCGCACCACGACATCTACTCTATCGAAGATCTCGCACAGTTGATCCACGATTTGAAAAACTCAAATCCGTCGGCTCGCGTCAGCGTGAAACTCGTCAGCGAAGTGGGTGTTGGCGTGGTCGCGTCTGGGGTTGCCAAGGCGCATGCCGATCACATCCTCATCAGCGGCGATACCGGTGGTACTGGTGCAAGTCCGTTAACGAGCATCAAACATGCCGGTTTGCCTTGGGAACTCGGAATCGCCGAAACTCACCAAACACTTGTTTTGAACAACCTTCGCAGCCGCGTCACACTGCAAACTGACGGTGGACTCAAGACCGGTCGCGATGTGGTAATCGCTGCATTGCTCGGTGCTGAAGAATTCGGGTTCGCAACCGCACCATTGATCACCTTGGGTTGCATCATGATGCGCAAGTGTCACTTGAACACATGTCCGGTCGGTATTGCAACCCAAGACCCGGAACTGCGGGCCAAGTTCGCCGGCAAGCCAGAGCACGTGGTGAATTACTTGTTCATGGTGGCTGAAGATGCACGAGAGATCATGGCTTCTTTGGGCTTCAAATCTATCGATGAGATGGTCGGCAGAACAGACTGCTTGAAGGTTGACCATGCGATCAAACATTGGAAGTCCGATGGTCTGGATTTGACCCCAATTCTCAAACCAGCCAGAGGCCCTTCGTCCGATACCGTTACGCGTTGCACGATTCCTCAAGACCACGGCCTTGAGAAGTCCCTCGACATGCTCGAACTCTTGCCACGTTGCCGCAAAACGATTGAAACCGGCGAGAAGATCCAGTTTGAACTTCCGATCATCAACACGAATCGGACCGTGGGAACAATTCTCTCGCACCACATCGCCAAGAAGCATGGTCAAAACGGATTGCCTACCGATACGATTCATATCAAATTCAAGGGATCCGCGGGGCAAAGCCTCGGAGCATTCCTCGCTCACGGCGTGACTCTTGAACTCGAAGGTGACGCGAACGACTATGTCGGTAAAGGTCTCTCCGGTGGTCGCATCATCATCTATCCAGATCGACGCGCAAGCTTCAAGCCTGAAGATAACATTATCATCGGAAACGTATGTTTGTACGGTTCGACGATGGGTGAACTCTTCGTACGAGGACGTGCAGCGGAGCGATTTGCCGTTCGCAATTCCGGTTGCTACGCGGTGATCGAAGGAGTCGGTGACCATGGCTGCGAATACATGACAGGGGGCCGCGTCGTCATTCTCGGTGAGACGGGCCGAAACTTCGCTGCTGGTATGAGTGGTGGGGTTGCTTATGTCCTCGACGATATCGATGCACTTCGAATTCGGACCAACTTGGGCACCGTGGAGCTAGAGGCTCTCTCGGAACCAGCCGATATCGAAGAAGTCCACACCTTGGTAAGCAAGCATGCAGAACTGACCGGTTCCACGGTCGCGAAAGACTTGCTCAAGGATTGGAAATCAAGCGTTCAAAAGTTCGTCAAGGTAATGCCGACGGACTACAAGCGAGTCTTGCTCGAACAAGCGAAAGAAGCTGCTGCAAAACCTGCGGTCGCTAAGGCATAAGCCGAGCGATTCAGGCTGGTAGCTATAACAAACACTAAAAACTTTACACACCCAATAGATAACCACCAGATAGGCAAACAGAGCCATGGGAAAGCCGACAGGATTTAAAGAATACGAACGCAAGAAGGTCGATTGGCGACTTCCAGTTGTGCGACTGAACGATTACGCAGAAATCTATACCGATCCGACGGAAGAGCACCTTCGTAAGCAAGGGGCTCGCTGCATGGATTGCGGTGTACCGTTCTGCCAATCAGCGACAGGTTGCCCAATTCAAAACCTTATCCCTGAATGGAACGACTTGGTCTACACCGGCCGATGGCGCGAAGCTCTCGACCGATTGCACAAGACCAACAACTTCCCCGAGTTCACCGGACGTGTTTGCCCCGCACCCTGCGAAGGTGCTTGCGTTCTAGGGATCACTAACCCACCTGTGACCATCAAGAACATCGAATGCGCAATCATCGATCGAGGGTTTCAAGAAGGCTGGGTACAAGCTAAGCCACCCGCAGTGCGATCCGGCAAAAACGTTGCTATCATCGGCAGTGGACCTGCCGGACTTGCAGCAGCTGACCAGTTGAATCAAGTTGGACACAGCGTAACGGTCTATGAACGATCCGACCGCATCGGTGGATTGCTCATGTACGGTATTCCGAACATGAAACTTGACAAAGGGATCGTGCAACGCCGGCTCGATTTAATGGCGGCCGAAGGAGTGCGGTTCGTTACCGGTGCTGATGTTGGACGCAACGTCGACCCTAAGGAACTACTCGCCAAAAACGATGCAGTACTGCTCGCTACGGGTGCAACGAAGCCTCGCGATTTGCCGATCCCAGGTCGAGGACTCAATGGTGTTCACTTCGCAATGGAATTCCTGTCGGCAAACACATCGAGCTTGCTCGACAGCAAGCATTCCGACGGCAAGTTCATCTCCGCGAAAGGTAAACGCGTTGTTGTCATCGGAGGTGGTGATACCGGTTGCGATTGCATCGGCACAAGCTTGAGACACGGTTGCAGCCAACTGGTGAACTTCGAACTTCTCGATCGTCCACCGAATGACCGCGCTACGGATAACCCATGGCCACAATGGCCTCGGATTTTCCGTTCCGACTACGGACATGAAGAAGCTGCGGAGAAGTTCGGGGACGACCCACGCACCTATAACATTCTCAGCAAAGAGTTCATCGACGACGGCAAGGGGAATGTCACCGGCATTCGCACCGTACGCGTTGCTTGGAAGTTCGAGAATGGCAAGATGAACATGACCGAGATTCCTGGTAGCGAAGAAATCATCGGAGCGGACTTGGTCCTGCTCGCCATGGGATTCCTCGGCCCTGAACAATACGTCTCTGAACTATTGGGGATCGAAACCGATCCGCGAAGCAACTACAAAGCTGAGCACGGTCGGTTTGCGACCAATGTTCCAGGAGTATTCGCTGCTGGGGATTGTCGTCGAGGTCAGTCGCTGGTGGTTTGGGCCATCAACGAAGGAAGAGGCGCTGCTCGCTCGATCGATACGTTCCTGCGTGGCAACAGTACTCTGCCCGCCCCAGGCATCACCTTGGGTTCGGCGTTGGCATCAAGCGTCTAACGACAAGTCCGTCACACAAGTGCCACTGCACAAATGTCACTTTACAGATGCAACTGCAAAGATGGGTCTGTGTAGATCGTGCTGTGTAGGAAACTAGCAGTCGTATTCTATCGTAAACGTTGGTTGCTCCATGGTAGCAACCAACGCGCTGACTTCTGAGGTGTTTCTATTCTCGGTTTTGATTCCGATTCCGCGATGGATTTTTAATCCTTCTTTACGAGCAAGTATCTCACGACGCGATCGGAAGGTCGGTTCATCGGCCCAGTCTCCTGGGACCTCTTCCCACTGAAACAACTTGGGCATCCATCGCGTGATGTAGTCCCAATAGGGTTGGCGATCGGTTTGCAGATACACCCTTGCGTTGAGCGCAAGCTTGCGAAACATCAAGCCCATGAATTCGGGATTGAGCATGCGTTTAGAGATGTCTTTGGGGTCCGCATAGGGCTGAGGGTGGTAGATATGCATTTCGGCAATCGATTCCTCATCGCACAACTCCGATAAGAAGCGCCAACCATCGACCACCGCAAATTTGCAATGCTGCAAGCCGCGTTGATTCGCGCGTCGAGTCCCATATCGAATCACCATCGGCAGCGCATCCAAGGCCAAATGATTCAGCTCCGGTCGCGCAATCGCCGAAGCAATCGTATAGCGCCCGTTACCGCAACCGATGTCGACGACCAACGGTGCTTGCCTTGAAAAAACCTCGTTCCAATCAACCGGACGTGACTCAGGTAACTTCTTCAACGCGCAATGAGTCCACATTTCTTGCGGTAAGATTTTCCCGGCAATTGGAATCCCAAATTCAACTTCCTCCGAACCAATCGGCAAATCGACCGATGTGTTCTTCTTGCGCCGAGGTGGACGCCAACTGCGTTTAGGTTTCATATTCGAATTCTGTTTAACTTCTGTTCAACAACTTCCATCCGGCCACAGCTAATCGCCAACTTCTAATCGTCGTCTACTAAACGTCGTCTACTAAACGTCGTCGCCTAAACGGCAACTTCTATTGCGAGGCGGCTTTTTTCGTCGAGTCCCCATCGGTCTCTCGATATCGACGCCCGATCTCGACGTAGTGCTTCCACCCTCTTTCGATCATTTCAAACTCGCGGGTAGCACACTCACGCACTACTTTGCCAGGAATCCCCATCACCAACGAACCTGGCGGCACGATTTGTCCTTCGCGCACTAACGCTCCAGCGGCGATGATGGATCCTTTGCCAATCACAGCACCGTTGAGGATCGTCGCACGAATCCCAATCAAACATTCGGATTCGACGTGAGCTCCATGTACGATCGCTCCATGCCCGACCGTCACTCGATCGGAGATGATGCACGGAAATCCAGGATCAGCGTGCAAGCAAACCAAGTCTTGAATGTTGGTTTCACTGCCGATGACGATACGATCCGCGTCTCCCCGCATCACCGCACCAAACAATATGGTGGTGCGATCTCCCACCTGTACGTCACCTCTCAAGATGGCATTTGGCGCTATGTAGCAATCCGAACCGATCAAATCGGCCCGGAAGGAGTAGTCGTAAGGTTCGTTCATGGAAGGTCGAATGCAAAGGTTCGGTATAAGAGAATTCGGATTATAGCGATTGTATCGACTCTGCTTCGCTCAACCGTCCAACTTTTCACCAGCTTCCTTCCCGTGAAGGTCTTGAGCGTGGAACACTTGTGACAAGGTCTCTGCGCACGTTCGGAGATATTCCCTAGCGGATCTGTGATAGCTATGTCCAAAGAAAAAAGCGTTCCGACACCATCAAGGTCCCTTCGCTGGGATTTGACCGGTGTATGTCTTTTTGGAATGGCAGCTCTCGTCTGGCTTGCACTCCTAACGCATGATTCCGCCGACGATGTCAGTCGGATATTCGGAGGGGAACCAACGGTTGACCTGCGAGCTTGGGAGCCCCGCGCGGTTTCCGAGCCGACACTTGTACTTCCGGATCTTCCGGGAGAGGCTACTCCCTCGAAACAACTCGGCCAAACTAATTCGTACGCATCTCACTGGTTTACCCCTGCTGCATTCCCACCCAACGCAGTGATTCAAAATGGCGCTGGTTATCTCGGAGCATTGCTAAGCCAAGTCTTATTTCAAGCCACTGGTATCGGTGCCTACCTCGTCGCTTGTTTATTCACCCTAGCGGGCATCGTTTGTTTTCGACAAGTTCCTTGGGCGAGCCCATTGGGCCGCAGTATCGGATGGACTCTCGTGCTGACATCCGTTTGCGCTTTGCCCGATCGCCTTGGCCTATCCTTGGGGATTCCAATCCCGATCGGTGGGGGAGGTCACCTCGGTGCTTTGGTGAACACGTGGTTAAATCACCACTTGGCTTTTACAGGTGGCTTGATCTGTATCTTAGCAACCCTTTGCGTTGGATTGCTCCTGAGCACCGAATACGCACTGGTTCGGTATTTAGGTCTAGCTACAACCCACGGAGTATCCTTTGCGAAAGCCTTCCACTTACCGAAATTCCCTCATAGCAAATCAGCCGAATCACTAACCGGTGGCATGGGGAAGAACACTGACCTTGCTCCTGCGGTAGCTCTCAAAGCTAACTCGCCGCGAGGGGCCGCCGCGAACGCACTCACCCCAGTCGGATCGCCGATCCCCTCTTTCTCCGACCTGGGCAAACAACCCTTTGGAAAACCGTTACCTGTTAATCCCGATGGCAGCGCAATCGAAGCGCTAGATGAACTTGCCGAAGGGGATGATACCGAACAAGGTCCATCGATTCGGATCGGTCGACGTGCGACCGCTGCATTCAGTACCCAAGACTTAACGGGTGGTTCAAAAGCGATTGGACGCACTGACCTAGCTTCCACAAAACCGGGCAGATCCAAAGGCTCGAAGCTTAGCGGTGCTGAAATCGACCCAGAGGATCAAAACGACTTCGATGCGATCGATGATGATTCAGCGAGCGCGGAGGATTTATTCCATGAGTCCGAGGAAATCGACTCCACAGAGAGCTCCTCGGCGGCCCTTAAAAACGATTGGGAATTCGACGAAACGCAACCATCCGACAATGACGACCTTGAGGATGATAAAGACTCCGAGCGAGGCAAGTCACAAGTGGCGGATGGATCGAAGTCTAAAGATGATGGACCGAAGGTGAAGAACTCCAAGACTCGCAAGAAGCTCGAGGAGGAGGAAGAGCGGAACTCGCTGTACAGTTCACTCAACGATACTCAGCTTCCTGCCGGCAGCGAGGAATATGTCTTGCCTTCTGTGGAATTGCTAACCTTGGGAGATGACTTCTCCTACGATGAGCAAACCGAAGAAGTCAAGCGCAAGGCTCGGGTACTCGAACAGACATTCGCAAACTTCGGCTTTAACATCCGCGTTGTAGAAATCGAAACCGGACCGGTAATCGCTCAATACGAAATTGAACTCGAAGCCGGTCTGCGGCTTTCGAAAATCACAGGGCTCGCCGACGACCTCGCAATCGCGCTGCGAGTGCCAAGCGTTCGAATCGTCGCGCCGATTCCAGGCAAAAACACCGTGGGTATTGAAGTCCCCAACGAGAAACGCCAAGTGGTTCGTATGCGCGAGGTGATCGAAGAAGGTGCCGCGCAAGTTCGGAAGATGAAGATCCCGTTGTTCCTCGGCAAAGATGTTTCCGGTAAACCATTGTCGGTCGATCTTGCAAGTCTACCGCACTTGCTCATCGCAGGGCGAACCGGTACGGGGAAGAGCGTTTGCTTGAACTCTATCATCTGTTCGATCTTGATGGCGCGTCGGCCTGATGAAGTTCGAATGTTGATGATCGACCCGAAAATGGTGGAACTCAGCGGTTACGGCCGATTGCCTCACTTGATGCACCCCGTTGTTACCGATATGCGCAAAGCCGAAGCAATTCTGGCTTGGGCTGTGGATAAAATGGAAGAGCGTTACGCTCTGCTCGCGCGGGCCGGTGTTCGACATATTTCAAGTTACAACCAACTCGGTCGCGATGAACTTCGTGATCGTCTACAACCAGAAGATGACGAAGAGGCAGAGATGATCCCTGATCACCTACCTTTTATCGTGATCGTCGCCGACGAAATGGCGGACTTGATGATGACCGCTGGCAAGGAAGTCGAAGCCCACATCATTCGGCTCGCACAAAAGAGCCGGGCGGTTGGAATTCACTTGATTCTAGCAACCCAAAAACCGACCGTTGATGTTATCACAGGCCTTATCAAAAGTAACTTGCCTGCACGGATCAGTTTCCAGGTTGCAAGTAGGACCGACAGCCGTGTCGTCCTCGATGAAAATGGGGCTGACAAACTACTTGGCAACGGGGATATGCTCTTCCTATGGCCAGGCACGAGCACACTTTTGCGAGGGCAGGGGACTTACCTAA
>JBJONT010000410.1:0-9958 GCA_046051705.1 Planctomycetota bacterium
TTTCTATTCTCCTGCTTTAAGCTTTATGTTGTTTTCGACGCGTTGTTCGTATGCTCGCGAAATCCTCGCCGCGACTTCGTCGAGCATAGCTGCGTCAATCGTCAGTGGCGGGATTAATGCCAAACGACTGCGTTGCAAACCGGTCAGGTGTACAAGTACTCCCTGGTTGCCGAGCTCTTGAGCCCAATCTCTCGCCAGCTCCGTTCCGAGGCCTTCGAGGTGCTCAAGGCTCAGGCTGGTGGCTAACCCTACTCCGTCGACTACGACTGCCATGGAATGGCTCATTGGAGTCAATTCGGACCTGGGAAGCATTGCGTGTAGCGATTTACGGAGCCTATCTCCTATTTGTTCGACTTGCACCCCAAGATTCTCATCGGAAAGTAGCCGAAGTGCTTCGATTGCAACGGGGCAGACGAGCGGATAACCGGCAAAAGTCTCCGATTCGAAACCTGGTGGCAAGCCATCGATTAGATGGGAGGCCCCTACAACTGCGGAAAGGGGCATCATTCCTCCCCCGAGCGACTTACCAAAAACCCATAAGTCAGCTTCCCACCCTTGAGCTAACGAGCTGACCATGCTTCCCATTCGACGCAAGCCCATTTGAATCTCATCGGAGATCACCAACATGGATAGTTTCCTGGCGAGTGCTACGAGTCGCCGGTAGAAAACAGCAGATGCAAAGTAGTAGCCGCGAGCGCCGATGGCTGGCTCGAGAATCAATGTCCCAAGCTTAACTTCATGGCTATCGAGAATCTCTTCGGAGGCTGCTAGGGCTTGTTCGCACTCCGAGCAGTTCTCGCCGGAGCAAGTTCCCTGAAGGTGTTTAGGAAAAGGCAATCGTGTAATGATACCAGGGGATGAACCCACCCGCCGAGAATCACTAATCCAAGCAGTCGTCATGGATCGGCCGTGGTAGGCAATATCCATACAAGCGATCCCGCCAGGACGATGTGTTTGGGCGATCTTCCATGCCGTTTCGATTGCCCGGGCGCCGCTGACCCCGAGCCAGACTTTCAAGCTCCCCTGCCCTGCCCTGGTTTGTTGGACTTTGACAAGTTCCCGTTCGACGAAGCTCGCGATCGATTCTTCGAGTTCGGCTCGGATGGGGCTCTCGCCACCGTAAGCCCACGAGAGTTCACTTGCGGCTCTGCCAAGCGCTTCAAGCAATCTCGGATGTCGATGACCGAGGTTACAAGCTGAGTAGCCGCAAACGAGGTCGATGTACGGTTTGCCTTCGGAGTCCCAAAGATAAGCCCCTTCGCTTCGCACGAATTGCATTTCACTCAATGGGTCGTAGGCTCGCAGAGTTCCGACCGGTCGCCGATTCCAATTGGGCTTCATCGATCGACTCTCTGTGTTGGCGATCAAGCTAGATGCGTCTCAGGCTGCCTAAGACCGGTCTGAGCTTTGGGCGACTTTCTGCATCAATGGGTCGATGATTTCTTTCGGTACGAACTTCTCCAGTGATCGGCCATATCCCAGGCTTGCGATCTGTTTGATCAAACTGCTCGAGACGTGAGCGTATTCTTCGTCAGCCATTAAGAAGACCGTTTCGAGGTCGGGATCGAGTTGGCGATTAGCCATCATCATGGTGAACTCACCAGCGATATCCGTCAGTGGTCGGATTCCTCGAACCATGACTTTCGCGTTTAGCCGTCGCACAAAGTCCACCGCAAGTCCGTCGAAGGATTCGACGGTGACGTTGCCGAAATGCGAAGTGACTTTCTTAACCAAGTCGAGTCGTTCTTCGATCGTAAAGAGGGGCCGTTTTTCTTGGTTCACACCGATTCCCACCACGACTGATTCGAAGATCCCTGCGGCCCGTTCGATGATATGCAAGTGCCCGAGGGTCACCGGATCGAAGGAACCGGTATAGACTCCTTTTCGCGGGGATAGTTTCGACGAGTCCAACGGCTTTGGTTTGCTCATTGCTGATTTCTTTCTTGGAGCCGATCGAGCACTGCCGCTGATCGGAAACGGACTGCACCGTAGAGATACAACAGGATATTGACAAGCATGAAGAATCCCGAGCAACCCAGCCCTACTGCTATGCCGACCTGGCTGAAGTATTCTAGGTTCTCTTTGAGCTCTGCCAATCTTTCTGGAGGAACGTCGGGAGGTATGTTTTGCGGGGTAGCTAACACCTCCATCACCTGCGACTTGATCGAATCGATGGTCAGATACGATTGAATAGTCCACGCGAGGAACAGCAGTACCGATACAGCGCACCAATTGCTTAGCCAAAGCGATCCGGAGCGTCGCCCACGCAAGGCTTGTATTGCGCTGACAACCATACCGACCGAAGCGATGAGTGCTAAGACCATTAACCCATAGGTGATAGCCGATTGCAGAACCGTTGGATTTGGAAGGTTAAGTCCTTTGGGGGTGGCTTGAGCAGCAGTGTCGGTTTGCTTTGAAGGGTTCTCTTCTGGTATCTGTGTGGTGCTCTGAGAGCTCTGAGAATCGGCTTGCGGTTCTTCAGTAGCTGGCTTGGGTGATGCAGTGTCCGCTGAACCTTTCATTGCGCTTGCGATATCAAATCCCATCAACTGGAGGGCTTTGAACGACGCCCCCATCGCACCGCCAATGATTCCCAATAAACCTAATAGAAGGAAGATCACCGCGAGAAACTTTGAAAACTTGGAGAGCCCCCGATTCTCAGGAATGTCAGAGTTCCATGACCCTGCTTGGTGACTATCGAAAGGGTTACTCGAATCGCGCATGATTTTTCTCCGGATGTGTATTGTTTCGGGCGTTTAGATCCATCAGGGAGGGGCGGGCTTGAAGGATCTGAAACAAGCGAGATTATCTTAGCTCAACGCTTGGCTGATTTGTAACCAGTCGGGGTGTTCTTCGGCGTGTTCGGCGATTTCTTCCCAGATCTCTTCTTTTGGGCGTTGAGCGGTCCAGCCCCAACTCCTCTGTGCTAGGCTGGAATCCAGTACGATCCAGGGCGCGTCGTATCGACGGTTTTCGAGAACGCTTGTGAGTTTCCCCAGCGGCCCATATTTGCTTGGCCCCCAACGCCTCTCGCACCATTGGTGCAGTTCCAGCAATGAAAAGGCACTCTCTATCCCCCCGGAGACATTGACGGTCGTCGGCGGTTGATTGCTCTCGGCATTCGTATTAGAAGCAGGGGCTGCGCTGAACTTGATTTGCTGACTGATGAGATTGGCAAGGTCCACTGGGTGGAGGCAATCGCGGACTTGGTGGCCCGTGCCCCCGTATCCGATGAAGCTCAAGGGATGTCGATATAGATATCGATGCATCCAGTAAGCGATGATGCCTTGGTCGGCCCGTCCGAACTGGCCTGCCCCAGCCATCAACCCGCATCGGTTGATCCAGAGTGGAAAGCCGAATGCGTGAGCGTATTCTCTGGCAAGCCACTCGGATGCTAACTTGGTAACCCCGTATAGGGATAGCGGGGGTGCGGTGCTGAAGTGTTCGTTGATGCCTTGAATAGAAAGACCGGGGGTGGCCTGGTCGGTTTCAAGTTCAAAACGGGAGTTCGAGTTCTTCAGTCTCACGTCTGAGAGGGCGTCCGTTGAGTATACCCGTGAAGTGCTAACTAATACCAACCCGGCCGAGTGTTGTTTGCAGTATTCAAGGACGTGGACGGTGCCGAGAAGATTATGGTCTACAAGGGTAAGAGACGGGCTTTCGCGGTTCGCCGCTTTAAGGGAAGTGGGCTGAACGTCGAGGCCAGCAAGGACGCTTGGGTTCGCCGCGCAGTCGATTACCCAGTGGCAGGCCGGCAGAGAGAGGATGGCGTCTCGATCTCGAAGGTCAGCTTCGATGACCGATGCACCGAGGCATTCGAGTGGCCGGCGATTTAATTCGCTACCTGGGCGGCAGAAGTTATCTACGAGGAGTACTTCCCAACCTTCTTTGCTTAGAAAGTACTTGGCAAGCAGCGAGCCGACAAATCCACATCCGCCTGTAATTAGAAGTCGCATGGTTTACAGCGCAACTTGTGTGAACGTCGCGCTTTGTCCTTACATCACTTAGTCGCACATCCGCGTACTTCTAATTTCCAAGCCATCGATTTAGCTGGGCCATCAAGTAGGCCCATCAAGCAGGCTCATTGAGTTGGCTCATTTAGTAAGCTGGTGGCGAATGGCCGACTAGCTACTAATTTTCCAAGCTGCGATGAGTTGTTCGGCGCCTGGGCTCAGGCGGCGAATTTTGGCAGCGATGATTCCCTTTTCCGACTTGCTGGCTTTATCAGCACGTCGCTTGAGGGTTAGTAGCTTGACTTTGCGATGTCGTCGTCGGCGCAATTCACGAGCACGTTCGATGGCCATAATTGGTACTCTCTTCGTGTAAGATTTTCGGGGACCGAATAGGACTGAACAATTCGGATTGGATAAGGTGCGGCTTATGGAGCGGGTGTGCGACCAGAAAACCGAACCAAAACAATAGCTGACCTGCTATTTTTCGTCAATTGTAGACCTGTTCGCCCACCGGGGCTTATGGCAAGATAGACATTATCTTGACTTCTCTTCTCTGGAACGATCGAAACATGACTGATTTACCAACTGATTCCCAATCAATAGGCAATCAAAAACAAGATTCTAACCCTCATTTCCCCACCGCTAACGCCACGGCGATTGTGTTGGCTGCGGGAAAAGGAACTCGCATGAAGAGCGAGCTTCCCAAAGTCCTCTTTCCGGTTCTTGGTCGACCGATGATCCATTGGGTGCTCGACGCGTTGGAGCAAGTTGGGGTGCGTCGGACGATAGTTGTCGTCGGGTATCGGGCCGAGGATGTGAAAGCGGAACTTTCAAAACGAGCCGTCCGAGCAGGCAGCTTGCCGATTGAGTTTGCGGTACAAGATCAGCAACTCGGTACTGGGCATGCCGTTCAGATGTGCATCCCCGCGTTAAAGGAGTCGTCGGTTGCGTTGGCAAAGCAAGCCGAGGGGGCTCGTGAGGGTAAAGCAGGATCGGCAGTGGAGCCAGTTTTGGTACTCGCCGGTGATTCTCCCTTGGTTCAAGCTTCTTCGTTGAGCGAGTTGTTGGCTTCGTTCCAACAAGGTCAGTACGCTTGTCTACTGGGAACGTTGCTCAAAGACAATCCGGAGGGGCTTGGTAGAATCGTTCGGGATTCGAGCGGGCAGTTCACTGGAATCGTTGAACACAAAGATGCGACACCTGAGCAGAGAGCTATTCGGGAAGTCAACATGAGCACTTATATATTCGACAAGCCAAGATTGCTTTGGGCTCTCGGTGAGCTGACCGATAACAACGCACAGTCTGAGTACTACTTGACCGATTGTCCGTCGATTCTGCGTCGAGCGGGCGATCATGTCGACGCGAAAGCGACGCTCAAGGCTTGTGAGTCATTGAGCATCAATACCATCGATGAACTGGCCATGGTTGAAAACAAGATGAAAGAATTAGGATATCCATGCGCGAGCTAAAGATTTTCAGTGGTCGAGCCAATCCTCAGTTGGCGAAAGAGATCTGCGAGTTCCTCCATTTGAAAACCGGAGCAATCACGCTTGGGAAATTCCCCGATGGTGAGAACTATTGCAAGATCGAGGAAGACGTTCGCGGGCGGGATGTTTATCTTGTTCAACCCACATGTCCACCGGTCAACGATAATTTGCTTGAATTGTTGATCATGATCGATTCATGCAAGCGGGCCAGTGCGGCGCGTATCACAGCGGTGATTCCGTATTACGGGTATGCGCGGCAGGATCGCAAAGACGAAGGCCGGGTGCCTATTACGGCCAAGTTGGTAGCGAACTTGATTACTCGAGCTGGTGCCGATCGCGTGTTAGCGATGGACTTGCACGCGCCGCAGATCCAAGGTTTTTTCGATGTCCCAGTCGATCACTTGTACGCCGCTCCAGCGTTGACCAAGTATTTTCAAAATCAGAATCTTGATCCTGAAGACATCGTTGTCGTCAGTCCAGATGAAGGAAGCATTAAACGGGCGATGGGGCATTCCAAGCGGATCGGCGGGAAGCTTGCGATCGTCGATAAAGTCCGCGATAACCCGCTTCAAACCAAACAAAAGAACATCATCGGCGGACCTGTCGAAGGGAAGATTTGTTTGATGTTCGATGATATGATCAGCACCGGAGGCTCCATTTGTGGGGCGGCTCGGCTGGTACACGAAGCTGGTGCGAGAGAAATCCACTTGGCTGCAACGCACGGCGTGCTCTGTGGCGAAGCGATCGCAAGGTTACGAGAAGCTCCGATCAAGAGTTTAGTGATCACCAACACGATTCCTTTGCCAGCCGAAAAGCGACTTGAAAACATGCATGTCCTGTCGGTTGCCCCGTTGTTGGCGGAAGCCATTCGGCGGATTCACTCCAATCAATCGATCAGTTCCATGTTTTCCATCGGTGGCGCTGTCAGTTGAGCGGCGCTGTCATTTGAGCCAGTCGCGAGCGAGCAGAAGCTTGAGCTTGTGAGTTCCTTTCCCGTTTACCCCGTGCTCTTCACGCAAGTCTATCAAATCTATGATCTCCAATCGCATTCCGTTGAGCTTTGAGCAGTTGAACGTCGGCGACCGCTGGCAGAGTGACGCTCGAACGATTCAGCAGCGGGATATCCAAGGCTTCGCCGATCTGACTGGGGATCACGATCGCTTGCACACCGACCATGAGTTCGCTGCCAATAGCCCATTCGGGCAACCAATCGCTCATGGAATGCTCGGAATGTCGATCTTGATCGGATTAAGTTCCACGGCTCCGGCGGTGCGAACGGCCGCATTCGTCGATGTTCGGAACTGGAATTTCCTCAAGCCCGTTTTTCCGGGGGACACAGTTCATGTGCTCACAGAGATCGTCGACTTGAAACCGCACGGACGGCGGCATGGTCAAGTCCACTGGTATCGGCAATTGATCAACCAGCGGGGGGAGAAGGTTCAAGATGGAGTTTTGGTAACGTTGGTTTCCAGGGAGCAACCGATCTCGACCAAGCCGCGAAGGGCAGATTCGGCGCATAGTGTCCCGGGGCTTGTGCCTCGGATTGAAGAAGTTCTTTTGCCTGTCGAGCCGAACGATTGATGTTGCTGGATTGATGCCGGTTGATTGAAGTCCATCGATTGATGCTGGTTTGAGAATCGGCCAGTGATAACCGGCCAGTAAGCTGCATGCGAGCTACTTTAGGCAAACTCGCCAGATGTCTATAAAAAGTTCCTCGACTCTAACACTCTTGCGGGTAAGAGGGGTTGCGACAGGTACTTCGTCCGATTTTATCGTCGATGGGCCCTAGACCGGCGCTTTCCGGTAGGTAAAATTATAGTGCCCTGACGCAAGGGGGGCTTGAGGGATCTCAAGTCCACCTCGCAACCATAACCTTTTGCTATCCTTTGACCAAGGGTTGAACTTAGTCCACTTGCAGTCGATTGAAATACTGGCATTCGTAAGAGTACTGGCATTTTCAAGAATAACTGCTCGTTCCGTAAGATTATCAAAGATCACGCCTCCGCTTCGTCGATCCTCATTCGCGTCAGATAAAGCAACGGTCGCAACATAAAGCCGCTAATTACAAGGCTTCCGACCGATTCCTACGCTAAAAAGAACACGACCAAGGAATGAATCGCCGGGTGAAGCGTAACGGGAGAGAGGGTTTACGACTGCATGGAAGTTTGCCGGTCATTGGGGCGGGTTGTGTTCATGGGCAACAGGGATGTGCGAGTTTGGTCGTGTTCCAGAGCATCGGTGAGATCCTGCCGGTGCGACGTGCATTGCAGTTTTCTTTCAAAAAGTACTCACCCCTAATTTTTGTTGAATTAGGATGGGGAGGGTTTTGTGGGAAAGCCGATTTGCCGTCGGAGGCTCTGACTCGAAGAAGGCCATGGCAGGCTTCACTCAATCGTAATTATTTACCAATTCAATCGAGATTTCGATTCGCCGCGAGAATGGTGCTACACTTCCTTTGCCTTGCTCAGGACCCTCGGTCCGCATCGCTTGGAAAAGCCTATCCTTCGCTTGAACGGATCGACTTCTCCTGCATTCCTTTCGTGGTTTGAGGAACTATGACCTTGTTCGACGGCCTGTTGGATTTCGATGATGATTTGCCTCGCAGCGCTGATGACTTGGATGGCTTACGCAAACTATCGCTTGAAGAAGAAGGCGATGAGCTGACCGATACCGTTGTCGATGTCGTGGTCCCCGAGGACCAAGTCCAACTCGAGAGCGAAGATGATTTGCTTGCGGGAATGGACGACGTTGAAACGTGGTCGGATGATCCAGTTCGCATGTATCTGACTCAGATGGGAGAGATCCCACTGTTGACGCGGCAAGAGGAAATTCGTTTGGCGAAGAAGATCGAAGTCACCCGACGTCGATTCCGAACCAAACTCCTCGAGTGCGATTACGTGATTCAGTATGCGTACAAGATTCTCCGCCGCGTTCACACCGGGGAACTACCCTTCGATCGTACGGTTCAAGTCTCCGTGACTGACCGGCTTGAGAAAGACCAGATTCTTGGACGACTACCCAATAATCTGAAGACACTGGACGTATTGCTCAAACGCAATCGCCGAGATTACCGTGATGCTTTGAGTCGTTCTTTGCCCGCCAAAAAGCGTGCAGAAGCTTGGACCAGCCTTGGTCGCCGCCGGCGTAAAGCCGTCCGGTTGATCGAAGAGCTTGGTCTGAGAACTCAGCGAATCGAAGCCATGATCGGTGTCTTGGAGCGATTGTCGGCGCGCATCGATGAGATCAAGCATGATTTGGCGACTCTCAAGTCCCACCAAGTCGCTCCTTCTCAGATCGCTCAACTGCGTCGCGAGTACCGCCAAATTCTTGTTGCCACCCAAGAGACTCCGACCTCGCTCCGCAACCGCGTGAACATGGTCAAACGAGTCTTTACGGAATATCAACAGGCGAAGAAGCAACTCAGCGAAGGCAACTTGCGTTTGGTAGTGTCGATCGCCAAAAAGTACCGAAACCGTGGCTTGAGCTTCTTGGATCTGATCCAAGAAGGAAACGCGGGTTTGATGCGAGCGGTCGATAAATTCGAGTACCGTCGCGGATTCAAGTTCTGCACGTACGCAACTTGGTGGATTCGCCAAGCCATCACAAGGGCGGTGGCGGATCAAAGCCGAACGATTCGGATTCCTGTTCACATGGTCGAGACCATGTCGCGGGTCCGAAACGTATCTCGCCAATTGCTACAAGAACTTGGTCGCGAACCGACTCTCGAAGAAACCGCGCGACGCGCAGAGACCACTGTCGAGGAAGCTCGCCGTGTGCTTGCCATGAGCCGATATCCCATATCGCTCGATCGTCCAGTCGGAAACAGTGAAGACAGCCAGTTCGGTGATTTGCTACCCGATGGTGCGGCCGAAAGCCCTGCCATTGGCGCTGCTCAAGAAATGCTTCGAAATCGCATCAACTCGGTACTGAAAACCCTCAGTTACCGCGAACGCGAAATCATCAAGCTCCGTTATGGACTCGGTGATGGATACAGCTACACCCTTGAAGAAGTTGGCCACATCTTCAAGGTAACCCGGGAGCGTATCCGTCAGATCGAAGCCAAGGCGGTAAGAAAGCTTCAGCAGCCTAGCAGATCGCAAGAACTCGTTGGATTCTTAGACTAACGTCGCATCACGATTTGCATCTTAGAGTTTTAAAATGAAAAAACCCTGGCGAGCCGTAAAGCCCGCCAGGGTTTTTTGTTTCGAAAGTTACGTATTGCTTCGCAAGTTATATCCAGGTGTCTGCATGGTGAGCGGTAACGGGTAAGCCTAGTTTAACTACCTCTCCACCTATCACATCGTTATTTAAATGTCGTGGTGACTCCATGACCACGAAGATTCCACCAAAGCCGAGAGTCTTTACGTAAAGTGTCGTCGGGCAGTTCTGCATAATGGAAAAGCATGACAACGCCAAACCTAGCAATCTTCAGTGATGTAACTCCAACAATGACTCGTCCCGAGTCGCGGATAGTATGCCTACACTCGATCTAGAAGCAGGACATAGGCCTTGAGGCGG
>JBJONT010000411.1:0-4283 GCA_046051705.1 Planctomycetota bacterium
TAGCGATTGTGCATCGTGGGACCGAACGAGT
This sequence comes from Planctomycetota bacterium, assembly GCA_046051705.1. GTDB lineage: Bacteria > Planctomycetota > Planctomycetia > Pirellulales > Pirellulaceae > JBKCUI01. The sequence continues at coordinate 32 of JBJONT010000411.1, forward strand.
GTTGCGGTGTTGGGAGGGGGCCCGGCAACGGTCAGGCTTGCCCGATTTATCTCCGCTTATGGTCTTAGAGTCGCGATCTAGCGACCACTCGTGGGTCGGAGATACCACGCGAACTAAATCCCCTAATGACAACCTTCACGACCAATTCGTCCTTGTTTTCTATCAAAGGAAGGGAACGATACACCGCAGAATCAGGATCAATTGCAAAGAAGGCATCTATCAACCCCCAACGTATCTGAGCGTCAGCGTGCTTTTTTGCACGCTCTACAGCACATCCGAATCCGTGAATGTAGTATTTCCCGCCGTTTACGAGTTGTCCGGGTCCAAGTACATCGTAACCGACCCAATCAGCCGTCGATTTAGGTCTTGGAATACCGGTGGCCTCAAGGCTTGTGACCGCCTGATGAACCGCGTCCTGATAGTCATGGATCAACCGTTTCAATCGAGCGTCAATCTCAAATTTTCCTGTCGAGAAAATTGGTTTTATGTTGGGTTATTGAGACTGAGTTGATTTATGCGATGGGGCGAAAAGGCTCGTGTTGTAGAAAATATTCGTCTTCATCTAGGAGTTTCGCTGCAAATCCCAATCCACGGATATGAGACGCTAGGAATGCGTCAGCTCTTTTCCGGGTCAAGTATCTGTAGATCGCATAGATAATAAACGCCCCGACCGTCCAACCGACGAATGGTATCGTAGCAATCAGGACTATGGCAACGATTGCCATAGGGACGATCCAAATCATCCGCATTACCTTCGACACAGTCGCATTGATCCAGCTTTTTCGCCATTCCTTGCGAAACGATTCGGCACATGGTTCGCAGAAAAGGCATGGAATGAACACTGTATGCCACGCTTCGTCGGTTGGAGCATAGCCGATCGTCACACCCTTTTCGGAGACGGCAACTTCGCTCCCGGTGAGAATACGTTGCTCCAAGAAAACGACACGTGTCGGAAGCAATTCAGACGCTGGATTTTGAGAACACATTTGGCATCCGCCGTCGAACGGCGGGGACCTATCGTTGATCAAACGGGTAACCTGATCAGCGACGGAATCCATGGAAGTGGTTTCCCCTGCATTGCGTTTCAACTGCGATAGCGATGGTATAGAAGCCGTCTCATTACAGCTGGGGCAAGCTGTGGAGTTTCCGCACATCGCCGGAGTTACTTCCATTTTGTAACCACATTTACAAGTGATCGTATACATCTGCTAATACTTTGTGTGTTGGTGAGGGAATGTAGTTCTGTTCTGTGACCAAGTGAGAATTGAGAATTGAAATCCATGCGGGGTAGCTTGTTCTTAATCATTCGCCATTATCCATTTTCCATTCTCAATTCCTAGGTTACCGAGGCTGATTTTGCGAAGGCGCTTGGGGCGAAGAAGGTGATGGTCCCAGATGGGGTAAGGGAAAAAGTGTCTCGATTTTGAGTAGCAGTGCATGGCATGATACACTTTCATGGCGTGTCAGGAAGTTCGACTGAGCTACCGAGCGAGGAGCCAACAACACATGCCAGGTCAGTTACAAATGTTCTTGTCATCGCTGATGATTTTTGGAATGATCCCACTGGATTGGCATTTACTTGCCCAAACCAACAAGGAGATCACCAACAGCATTGGGATGAAGTTGGTGCTGATCCCCAAGGGGACATTCATGATGGGCTCGCCCGAGAGCGAACAAGGCCGTAATGAGATCGAGAACCAGCACGAAGTGACGATTAGCAAAGACTACTACCTTGGTGTGTATGAGGTAACGCAGGCTCAGTACGAAAAGGTGATGGGTAAGAATCCGAGTCACTTTCAAGGGGCCATAGTCGGTAATGAGAATGCAGATCTCCCTGTCGAGAAAGTTTCTTGGGACGATGCAGTCGAGTTTTGCAAAAAGCTATCGGACTTGCCGGAGGAGAAGAAGGCAGGCCGCGAATATCGCTTACCGACGGAGGCAGAATGGGAATACGCGTGTCGCGCTGGTAGCAAGACGGTGTTTTCATTTGATGATGAAGAGGGCTTGCTACCCGAGTACGGTTGGTTTGATCGCAACAGTTCTAACCGGACACATACGGTTGGCCTTTTGGAGCCAAACGCTTGGGGGCTGTACGACATGCACGGGAACGTCTGGGAGTGGTGTAGCGACTGGTACGGTGAATATCCCAAGGGTGCGGTCGCCGATCCGACTGGCCCAAAAATGGACTCGGTCCGCGTGATCCGTGGCGGCAGTTGGAACTTCGCGGCCGCGGAATGTCGGTCGGCGTCCCGGGACTGGAGTGGCCCGTCGGACCATGGCGATGACCTCGGCTTCCGCGTGGCCCTGAGTTCCACCGGAATCCCCACCAAATAGAATTTTCGAGAGTTCCAATACCATGTTAATCGAGTGATCGCGGAGGACTCTGGCAACCCATTGGACGACTCACTGAACGACTCACCAGGCGCCACGGCAGCGCGCGAGACAATAATTTAAAAAGGTGGCTGCACCTGTAGGCATGGACATCCATGGATAGGCAGAAAAGTCAAAGCAATTGGCCCAAGATGCGAAAAACCCTAGGGAAACCAGGGTTCTTGAGCGGAGAGGACAGGAACCGAACAACCCACGAAATCCCTGGGGAAATCGAAGTTTAAAAACGAGGTGGTGCAAAATCCGACGCGCGCCGCAAAACATGTTGTGCGCTGGCAGCGCGCGCGACAGCGCACCAGCAAAACCTACGTTCTAACCAACGACCCGATTTATAGGGTCACGACTCTTGGCCCGCTCCGAATTTATAGGGTCACATCCAAAACCGCTGAGAAAATATAGGGTCATGGTCTTGGTTTATTGGGTCAGGCGAACAACGACACTAATCGTTCCCGATTCTTAAGCTCTACTTGTCCGCCTCTGGCGACGTGGGGATTTCGGTGGAGCTCACGGCCACGCGGAATCCAATCCAATCGCCGCGGCCAAGCGGGCCGGTATAGAAGCGGGTCGCTGACCTACCAGACGCGGCACCGGAGTTCCAACTGCCGCCACGGAACACTCGAAGAACGCCCTCTTTCGGGCCCGTTGGATCGCTGACCGCACCCTTGGGGTATTCGCCCAACCAGTCGCTGCACCACTCAAAGACATTCCCGTGCATATCGTATAGGCCCCAAGCGTTTGCCTTCTTCTGACCCACCGGATGCGTCTGTTTGTTGCTGTTAGAAAACCATGCAAAATCGTCCGATGGTTTTGAACTCCCTCCAAAATGATATGCAGTATCACTCCCAGCGCGGCAAGCGTATTCCCATTCCGCCTCTGTCGGTAAGCGATACTCGCGACCAGCTTTCTTCTCGTCGGGCAATTCCGATAAGCGCTTACAAAACGCCACCGCATCTTCCCAAGTTACTTTCTCAACTGGGTGCATCGAACTGTCTCCATTGAGGATGACTTGCTTCTGGAATTCACTCGGGTTGGTTCCAATCACCTTCTCGTATTGGCCTTGGGTGACTTCCGTCACACCAAGGTAGTAGTCTTTGTTGATAGTGACCTCGTGCTGTACTTCACTATCATATCGCCCTTCCTCTTCGATAGGCGAACCCATCGTAAACGTCCCCTTGGGGATCAGAACTAACTTTATCCCGACAGAGTTAGTGAGCTCTTTGGGAGGCTGTGCTTCACAGAGATCAGCCCCACCACCGATCAAAAGTGATAAAGCAAAAAACGATTTACGAATCGATTGGTACATAATGGGTATATTCGCCTTGAATTGGTTAAATGACTTCGGCTATTTGTAAACCTTTTGGGCCGTGTAATTATTAAATTGTAGCACTTCTAAGATCCCATTCACCCTGCCACCAATTGATACGTTCCGGTTTTGTTCGTACCGATGAACTCGATATTTCCGGCCAAGCGGAGGGTTTCGAGCTCGCGTTTGACTGTCTTGAGGCTGCACCCCAAGTGATTCGCGATGCAGGTGGAGCGAAGCTTCCCGCCGTCGCCCAGCAATTCCAAGATCCTCTTACGGCGACTCGCTGGCGTGTCTTCGGTCTCAATCGGATCGGAGTCGGCTTTCCTGGCGTCCCGAATCGTGATCCACTTGTCGAATCGGTACCCTCTTCCACCACTGGAAACAACATCCTGCCTCCCGCAGACAATACCAAGCTGCGACTTGAGTAAGTCGACCACCGAGTCTCGAAATGCCACCTACAACAAGCAGATCGTCAGCACGACGGCTTTCGATCCGAATGATCCCGATGCGGTCGATCCATCACCGGTGATCACAGGGGACGATCGGGTGATCGTTACC
>JBJONT010000412.1:0-14380 GCA_046051705.1 Planctomycetota bacterium
GAATACATCCTCAACGAAGGAAACCCGAACGTGATGCTCTGCGAACGCGGTATCCGGACCTTCGAAACGCACACCCGTTTCACACTCCCCCTCGCAACCGTCCCATACCTTCACCGAAAAACACACCTTCCGGTTATCGTCGACCCAAGCCACTGTACCGGTCACTCTTACCTTGTGACCGATATGGCTGCCGCAAGCGTTGCTGCTGGGGCTGATGGACTCATCGTCGAAATGCATCCGAATCCCGAAAAAGCCATGAGCGACGGATACCAATCCCTGGACTTCCCTCAATTCCAAGAAATGATGGATCGCTGCCGTGTAATCGCAAACGCACTTGGAAAATCCTTCGGTTAAGACATGCCCGATCAGTCCGATCACTCAAACATCGACCCCGATCATTCCAACATCGACCAAGCTCCCGAGGTCCCGCCAACATCGCCCCCACCTCGGGATGCCGGGGATTCACCGCGCATCCCCCCTACCCTTCCTCTCGTTTGCATCGCTGACAACGTTCACCCCTGCTCGTACTTGCCCGAGAAGACCGCAACCATGCCACTGCACGTGGCTCACCCCTCTCTCTCCGACGCTGACTTCGAAATCGTTCTCGAAGCCGGCCTGCGACGCTCCGGACAATTCACCTACTACACCGCTTGCGAAAATTGCCAAGCTTGCGAACCCGTTCGGATCGACGCCAATAAATTCGATTGGTCGGACTCCTGGAGACGCATCATCAATCGAGGAGACCGCTTGCTGAAACTCGATATTGGCCCCCCCGAATTCTCCATCGAACGACTCCAACTCTTCAATCTACACCGCGATGTCCGAAACCTCGGTCACGGCAACGACTCTTACACCCCTTATGATTACCAAAGCTTCCTGGTCGATTCTTGCTGCGATTCCACCTACGAACTACGCTATTACCTCGATAATTCCTTAGTCGCACTCTCTGTGATCGACCTAGGCTCGAATTCCATCTCCGCAGTCTACACCTACTTCGATCCAAACCACGCGAAACTCTCTCTGGGTTCCTACTCCGTCCTTAAACAAATCCAACTCGCTCAACGCTCTGGCCGCAAATGGGTCTACCTCGGACTCTACGTTGCCGAAAACCAACACCTCAACTACAAAGCCCGGTTTCTACCCCAAGAACGATACATCAATCGTCGATGGATCGAATACCCTCGGCCTACCGAACCAAAATCATGAACCCCAATCACCCCCAATCCGAACCAAGCGCCAGCAACACAAATCCTCCCGGCCGCAAGAAACGCAAAACAGCCCTCCTCATCCTCTCTGGCCTGCTCCTCGCAATCCTCTCCGTTATCGCACTGCTACCATCCATCCTAGGCTCGAAATGGATCTACCAGAAACTCGTCGATCAACTCGAAGTCGAAGGCTTCCAACTCAAAATCGACAACGCTAAGTTCGCTTGGCTCTCCCCCATCTCCCTCAATGGCATCAGCCTTGAACAACTCAATGCGCCGAACGACCGACGAAACCTCCTTACAATCGATTCCATCGCATCGAATCGATCGTTGCTCGGCTACGTTCTCAACGGACGCAACCTCGGAAAAATCACGATCCGAAACCCGAAGCTTGCTGTCGAGCTTCTCGAAGACTCCTCCAACATCGAAAAACTTTCCCGCTCCCTCGAGAACTCCGCACTGATCAATAAAAAAGACAAGAAAGATAAATCGCGACCAAAAGTCGATATCGATGTCGCCATCGAAGCCCTAAGTCTTGATGTCCGACGTACCGACGAAAATGAAAATCTTCTCGTCGTCCCTCCCGTCAACCTCGACCTCCGCTACAAAACTCTCGACGGAAACCCCCGCATCGAAGTCCTCCCGACCACACTGCTCGACCAAGTCACGATCACCCAAGAACTCGTCCGACTCGGTCTCGGACGCGCCATCCCACTCTTGGCCAAATCCGCTTGGTTCGACGGACAAGTCTCGTTGCATATCGACGCGCTCGAAATCCCACTCGAACAACCAGCGATGGCAAAGGGCAAGGCCGAACTGACCCTACACGAAGTCCGCAGCGGACCATCCGAACCGATCGTACTAAATGTCCTAGATATGATCGCCAAGTTCCGCAAAACAGAACCTTCCTACGAACTGGTCTTCATCGATGGCTCGGTCATCCAAGTCCAAATCGAGAGCGGAAAAGTCGAACACCGAGGAGTCCAAGTCGGCCTGCCTCGCATCGATCAACGCCTACAGCTCACCAGCAACGGTTCGGTCGGCTTGATCGACCGCTCCCTAAACATTGCCCTAGGAATCCCTGTCCCTATCGAGATGCTCGCCCGTCGCGAATCTGTCCAGCAAATTGGCGTTCCACAGATTTCGCTGCCCGTCCGCGGTACTACCGACTCTCCTTATGTCGATTGGAAAGCTCTACGCGGGGACTCCGCAGACTTGATCTCTCTGATCTCCGCCGCACTCGGTGACGAAGCCCCAGCGACGGCCGCAATCCTCGATGCAGCGAGCAATATCACCGACGGCAAGGCCGATCAAGCAATCGGCGCGGCGGTCGATATCCTCAAAGAACTTAGGCAACGCCGACTTGAACGCAAACAGCAGCAGCAACAGCAACAAAAATCGCCCCCAATCGACTCAGCTTCCGAAAGCGATCCATTCAAGAAGAACGATCCGAATCCAAAGACCGACCAACCCCCAAAAACCGACCAACCCAGACGCCCACTGCGGGACGCGCTGAAAAACATCTTATCGGGCTCAAACCCAACACCTTCCAATTAGCCGCAATCCGGTTAGCCACCTTCCGGTTAGCCGCATTGGCGCTAGCCAGCGGTTTTCCTCCCCGGTTAACCGACTTCCTGTTAGCCGCATTGGCGCTAGCCAGCGGTTTTCCTCCGTGTTCTCCGCTCGACACATCAAACCTACCCGATCCGTCTGAAACTCAATCCTCACAACGTCATCGTTGCTAATTGGTTCGACGTTCGGATGGTATCGAATCGGGTACTCCAAACACCGGGCGGCTTGCGCCGCACCGCTACCAATGCGCCACACCGAGCGACTTGCGTTGCACCGCTACCAATGCGACACACCGGCTACTCGTTCTTCCCCTGAGCGCCGTCCTTCCGAGGCTCTTCTTCAACTTCGTCTGCATCGTCCTCGTGCTCATCGTCATCGTGATCATCGTCTTCATCTTCATCATCGTCGTCATCACCAGCCCGAGCAAACACGAATGCAGCACGTACTGGCGGTGGCATCGGCGAATCCGCACCCCGAACGCTTCGCCAAACAATCTCGTTGAGCAACAAATCATCCGCCGCATCCGGAATGGAGAAATCCATCTTCTCAGACATATCAGCCCCCCATGCCAAAGCTTGATTGGTAGCATGAATGTCAACGCGAGGCTCCAAAGCCGCGTAAGGACGAAGATCAGCTTTTGCGTCAAACGCATTGAACATCGGCAACGCCGCTGCATCAAACTGCGTCATCGGTTCTACCCCTAAGATCAACTCCATCGTCCGCAACATACTCGATGTTGAATACATCGTCGAATCGACATGGTTGCGTCGAACGTACGGACTGATTGCCAAAGCCACCGAACGGTGCGCATCGACGTGATCGCTTCCGTTTTGAACGTCATCTTGTATGACGAAAATCGCACTCTTCGACCAATACCTGCTCTTCGTGATCGCTTCGATCACCTTACCCAACGCAGCATCATTCTGCGCAACCATCGCCGTCGGAGTTAACTTGCCAACCCGCGTACCACTCGTGTGATCGTTCGGCAAATGCATGGTGATGAACTGAGGCAAGTTATCCTCAGCTTCAAATTGCTTTAGCCTCGCAATGAAAGACTCGGCGCGATCCAAGTCGCTGTAATCCAAATCGTACGAGTGATAGTTCGGATCAAAATGACCTTCCAACACCGGGATCTTCGCACGCGCCTTTTCCCCCGCCTTACCCGCATTCGCGATGAACTCACCGAACGAATAATAACTAACCCCTGCCTCAGCGCACTTGCCCCACAAATATCCACTCGACGGTTGGCCAATCTTCGTCGCCCCTTCGGCCGGATAAGTCAACTTGCCACGCCCCTTGCCATACACCAGCGGCCAAGTCTTCTCAACAAAGTCGGTCGCATAAGCAGCCATCGTCCACTCGTGACCATCCGCACTGACTTCACCGTCGACATAGAAGTTATCAAGCAACACGAATTCATTGACCAACGCATGATGGTTCGGAGTCACGTCTTCGCCAAAGATACACAGCGATGCATCTCCATTCCCCTTAGCAATATCTCCAAACAACTGATCGTAAGTCCGGTTCTCTTTGATGATGTAAAAACAATGCTTGATCGGACTCGCATCCCCGACGCGAGCCGGAATCGGATTATCCTCCGACCTACCTTCGGTTCGCACCGCCGCATCAGCTAACAATGGAGTCGACTGAAACGCCAACCGAGTCATCTTCGCTAACTCTTCAGGGCTCGGTGTCGCAATCGCCGACAAACTTCCATGAAATAATCCACCGATGTACTCGGTCAAGTTCTTCGGCGCGGGCTTCACCGGATTCGGACCGTAGCGGTTGTCCTTGCTCGACAAACCTTTTCCATTCAACACGAAAATCTGATCGCCATTCTCGGAGAACTTGATGTTCGTCGGATACCAACCCACCGGAATAAAACCTAACGAACGAGACTTCTTCGTCTCCGAAATATCAAAGACCGCTACGTTATTATTGGTTGAATTGACCGCAACTAAACCTCGCTGATCCTTCGAAACCGCGATCGCTGATGGAGTACTACCATTCTTAGCCGCTGGATACAAAGCCGTAGCTAAGACCTCCTGCAACTCTCCCGTTCGACTATCGAAAACAACCACGCTATTCTCGTCCGAACAAGCCACCAATAAGCGATTCGAGTCTGCCAAGTAAATCATTTCCGTCGGATGCGACTTGGTCTTCCAAACACCCTGAATACTCCAAGTCTTCAAATCCACCACCGCAATCTCAGCTCGCCCCCAGAGACTGACGAACAATCGACCACCTGCTGCGTCCTCCAAAGCCGTATACGGATAACTCTCCTCAGGCAGTTTCAACAACTCCGAGGAAATTACATCCGCCCCGCCAGCTAACTCCAATGGCTTGGATACCCGTTGCAACGAATTCCCCAACAGGCCGCAAACGTAAAGGGTCTGTTCGTCTTGCGACAACTCCAATCCTGACACAACAAACTTGTCTGTCTTCTTCCCTAACGTCAGTGTCTTCGGTGGACCCAAATGCCCCTGGTCATATGGATAGATGTAGACTTTCTCGTCTTCACCCCCAGAGACGATCAAATGCTTCCCTTCCCGATCAAATGCCATCCCATAAAAGGACTGAGGTACAGCAGTCCTAGATATCTTGTTGAGCGTCGTCGGATCCAAAGTGATGATTTCGTGATCCGCATATCCAGAATGCAATACCACTAACTCCTTTCCGCTTGGAGCGACCAACAAATGCACAGGCAGATCACCCAAACCAGTCTGCTTGCCCTGCGCGTTGAGCGTCCACCCATTGGGTAACAACACGTTGCCCGAAGCTTGCAACCCAGGCAGCTTCGCCAAAGGCTCAAGCCCCTGCTCTACCTTCTCTTGCCCGAAAGCCACTGGCCCGAACAACAATGGCCCAAATGTCCCTTGCCCTTCCGGCAAACTCCCAATCCCAGCAACCATCATCAACGCCGATACGATTAACTTACCCGCTCGCCCGCTCAACTTCTGGTTCATTTGGTACTTCATTCTCATCGCGAGGAATTCTCTTCGGTCTCTATCTAGACTCTACCCTGATTTCTCAGCATCCATCGTAAACAGGGGATGATCAAGCTCCTTCGACTTGATCGCAACCCATCAGGATCAGATGCGAAGGCAACAGTTTACCCTCTGCATCCGCGTTCATTACCCCCTCCTACATCAAATTCATCGCAAGTTCATCCTTCATTCGCCAAAAGATCGCATTCCAAACCCCACCCCCGCCCTTTGTGTCTCTGTGGCTCTGTGTTTCAAAAAAAGAGCCACAGAACAAGCAGCCTTCCTTGCGCGGACTTTTAGAAACACGGAGACACAGAGTTCACAGAGCCCTGCCCCCTCTCTGTGACTCTGTGCCTCTGTGTTTCAAAAAAAAAGACTTCGTTTCAAAAAACCCGACTTCAAAATCCTCCCCCCAACAAAATTTTTTAAGTTCCTCAACCGCTTGAACTGCTAAAATAATGCCTCTGCAAGTGGCACTGACGGACAGTCAATTGACACAAGCTTCTCCCCCTTCGAATCACTACTGAGGACTTTCTCATAATGCAACGCAGACTCTTCGTTCAACTCGCCGCCATCTCCCCGATCATCGCAAATGCATTTCTGCACGCTACAACCCTCGCCGGAGATGCATTCACAGACGTCGCCGCTGCCGGCGATCTGTATCAACTCCAAGGCGAATACCTCGGCGTCATCGATGACTGGAACGGAACTTGGGGTGCTCAAGTCATCGCGCGAGGGGAAAAAGAACTTGATGTACACCTCCTCCAAGGTGGTCTGCCTGGCGACGGTTTCAAATCCCGTGAACCGACGCGGATCTGCAAAGCTACCCGCACTGAGAATCTCCTCGCCAAAGGAAAAACAGAAAACGAATTCTCCGTTTCCTTCGATGGCCGCTCACTCACCGTGGCGGACGCCCAAGGAAAAAAAATCGGCGAACTGACCAAAATCCTACGCGAAAGCAAAACACTCGGCATGGAACCACCTAAGGGTGCCAAAGTCCTCTTCGATGGCTCCAATGCAGATCAGTTCGAAGGTGGTAAAGTCGTCGACGAGAAATTCCTCAGCGTCGGCTGCCGCTCCAAAGAGAGCTTCCAAGACCACCGACTCCACCTCGAATTCCAAACCCCTTTCCAACCGAGTGATAGTGGTCAAGGACGAGGCAACAGCGGCGTGTACATTCACGGCCGTTACGAACTGCAAGTCCTCGACTCCTTCGGCCTGCGAGGTGAAAACAACGAATGCGGCGGTATCTACCAAATCTCCAACCCCCGCTTGAACATGTGCTACCCTCCTCTCTCCTGGCAAACCTACGACATCGTTTTCAAAGCTCCCAAATTCGACTCCCAAGGTAAGAAAACGACCAACGCTCGAGTCACCATCCACCACAACGGCGTCCTTATCCACGACGACCTCGAACTTCCACGCGAAACCCCAGGTGGTGTCGCCGGCGAATCTCCAGAACCCGGCCCACTGTACCTCCAAGATCACTCCAACCCGGTCCGGTACCGAAATATTTGGGTCTCCCTAAACGAAGCCCCCAAACGGGCTTCGACCGACCCAAGCGGAAACCCAGAATCCGTTCGCAAAGATCGCCGTGAAGCCGTTCTCGAAGCCACCATCAAATAAGCTTCCAAGAACGGGCGCGAACCCTTCGCCCTCCGCAACTTTCCTATTGCCCCCAATCTCCCCTTTCCTCTATCGTTGGCAACGATGCTCCTCGCATCGAACCAACGTAAACTCGGGAGATTGGTATGGCACAGGCAATCTATTCACTCACGGCAATCCGTTCGCTTGCATCCCACCTCTGGAGATCTTGTAAATCTCCAAACCTCCCATTGTTGATTCTTTGCCTCGGCTACCTCCTTGCCGGCCCTATCAAATCATCCTGCGCGCAAAGCGATCCGAATAACCCGCTCAGTGCGGGCAACCCAGCCGGCACCAATAATCCCGTCAACACCACTCCGACAATCCCAAGCATCGAGTCCGCTCCCGCAACCCAGCCTGCATTGGGACAACCTGCGCTTGCACAACCCACTCAGACGCAGCCACAACCAGCGCTCAATCAACCTACGCAACCGCAAAATCCATCGGGAATCAAAGTCCAACAGAAACTCGATTTGCCAAACCAATCGGGACAATACTGGACCGAATACGATCTGAAACCCTATACCGCTGCATTGAAGAATATCGATCGACCACAACAAGCCGTCATCGATTGGATCATCCGCGAGACCGGTAGCGACTTGTGGTTCCAAGAACCCATGGGGATCCTCTCAGCCGACCGCACCACGCTTCGTGTTTACCACAACGCATCGATGCAAAAAGTCGTAGCACAAGTCTACGAGCGATTCGCTAACGGTATCAACGAACCTCACGTCTACAGCTTAAAACTGATTACCATCGGCAACCCAAACTGGCGCTCCAAAACTTTACCGCTCATGCGATCCGCACCCGCTCGCACCCCCGGCCTGACCGCTTGGCTGATGCCCAAAGAAAACAGCGCAATCGTCATGGCTCAACTCCGACAACGGCAAGATGTCCGCGAAATCCAATCGGCAGACCTTGCGATGGTCCAAGGCCAAACGCACGTCATCGAACAGATGAGACCCCGAAACTACCTACGGGAATACGCACCGAATACCACTTCGCAGTGGCCACCATTATCCCCAACCTACGGCGAAATCAACGAAGGCTTCCGCATGGTCTTCAGTCCTCTGCTAAGCCTCGACGGCACTTCCATGGACATCATGCTCAAATGCGATATCGACCAAGTCGAAAAAATGCAAAACGTTCCACTCGATGTTCCAGGTGCCGCTGGAACGCTCCAAGTCGAAGTCCCACAAATGATCTCATGGCGCATGCAAGAGAGATTCCGCTGGCCCACCGACCATGTCCTTATCCTTGCCGGAGGCATCATCGCCCCACCAGCCGTCAACCCGCAGTCGACTCTTCTTACCGGCGGCGCTCCGACCCTCCTCGGACTGAACCGAATCATCCCCGATCTGACAGTTCAAAAACAAGACGCTATCCTGATCGTTGAACATAAAGGCCCAGCCTCGTTGAACCTCTCACCATCGATGATCGCTACAACACCCTCGGCCAATCCCGCCGGCTCTCCCGCACCCAATCAACCTCTCTCTCCGGCAGTCCCAGGCGTCGCCGCAGGGAATAACCTTCGTGGTCGGTACTAACAAGTGCTCCGTCGCACCACTGCTGACCTCCGCTGGTTCCTCTTCGCCCTCCTGTGCCTGATCACCGCAAACGCCCTGAGTGTTTCTCGTTCCGGACACTGGACTTCGCCTCCCCTACCCCAAGGCGATGGCCCCGATTACGAATCGATCGCTTACTCTATCGCTAACGCCCAAGGCTTCCAGTTCGCTTGGAGCGAACCGAGTTGGCAAGCCCCTTACAGAGAATCATCCCTTGCCAACGAATACACCCAATTCGATCGAACGGATTGGCCAGGACCTACCGCGTCTCGACCTCCTCTTCTACCAACCCTCATCGCTGGCCTGTACCAAGTCCTACCGCGAGGCCCAATCGCCTTCGCGACCCTTCGAGCCCTTTCCGTTCTTGCACTGAGCCTCGCAGGCGCAATCGCTGTCCTGACCGCAAGAACCTGGACTAAACAACTCATACTCCCCAATTCTTTCCCTGCCCGCTACGCTCCCGACCTAGCAGCCTGCCTCACGCTCCTTGTAGCAATCGCCGACCGCACCATCAAACGATACAACTCCGATTTCCTCACGGAACCCTACGCCGCACTCGGTATCTCTCTCTTCCTTCTGCTGCTTCTAAAAACAAACCTATCCACTCCGTCAATCAAATGGTTTGCTCTCGTCGGAGTCTGGCTCGCAATGCTCGTCCTCCTGCGATCCCTGCTGATCTTCTGGCTCCCACTCTTCCTACTCGCAGCAACCTTCGGCACACGCTCGACGAACAACAAATGGCCACCTGATTGGAAATCCCCAATAATACTCTTGGCTGCGTTCCTCCTTTGTCTGGCCCCTTGGTGGATCCGAAACTGCGCAGTCCTCAACGCATGGATGCCTCTTGGAGGACAAGGTGCCGCAAGCTTGCGGGGTGGCTACTGCGACGAAGCTCTCCTCGATGGCGGTAACTGGAACCCCGCACCCGAACAATCTATCCACCAACGCTTGGACCAACTCCCCGAATCAAAATCGTGGTCCGCCGCACAGCGCGAAGTCGCACTCGCGAAAATCGCTACACAAGAAACGTTCGAATGGGCGAGAACGAACTGGAAATCTCTTCCATACCTCGCACTCCAAAGACTCACGACTCATTACGGCCCATTCCGAATCGATCACCTCATCTGGAAAATCTCGGCTCTCGTCGGCTTTCTATTCCTCATCGGCTCACAACCGAACCAAGCCAAATGGATCGCGGCAATCTTGCTATCCGACGCACTCTCTATCGCGCTACTCTACGAAACCGGTGGCCGCTTCCTAATTCCAATCCACCCGCTTCTCTACGCCCTCTTTGCCTACGGCGCAGTACGCCTCACCTTGATCTGCATCCCTAATAAACAACAGTCGTTGTGAGGCTACAGATCGGATCGCCTGTGTGCTTCGCTCTCTCACCATCGTTATCAACGATTGGTCTTGCCAGCCGCCGGCACCGAAGCAGACTCAACTGCCGATTCCGCAGCGGTCTTCTCCAAGACATCTTTGTCTAACTTGGTAGGCCAAGCCATCAATTCCAGTGTTTCGACAATCTGATCGTCCTGTTCGCCAAACACTTCTAACGATGCTTCGTCCGTGATGAACACCAACGTCAAGCGACGTCCTTCATCATTCGACACATGATAATGCACCCAACGAATCGCCACGCCGTCAGCTTGACCTCCAAGCGTGATTCGCAAGACACGATGCGACGTTCGCGACAATCGCTCGGTAGCTTCTAAGATCTCACGCCCAGTCTTGGCCGCCAATCGTGACAAGTCCCCTTGGAAACCTTCAAGCGTCAGTTGCTCTCCCGGCTGAAAATCAACCAAGTTGGTGATGTTGCACTGAGCCACTCTGCGATTGTTGAGAATGTATCGCAACGTCGCTTCCTCTCCGTTGTCCCGATAAGTCGACCAACGACGATCCGCCAAGAATCGATAGTATCCCAAGTCAGACTGATACTGCAGTAACTCCGGTCCTCGCAACGCTGGAACTTCCCCCAAGACATCTTTCAATTCTCGTCCCGATGTCATCGATTCAATCGGCGCTCGCAAGACCCGAATCTGCGCGGTGACTTCAAACCCCGGTTCCGCTTCCCCAATATCGCGAGTCTCCAAAACTTGCACCGCCAACCAGGACACGTATCCCCCAGCCCGGTCCATCAAACCCTTCCCCTCGATCTGCATCCGCGTCGGAACATCGCGCACGCTCGCTTGCAACTCACCCTTCATCTCCAAGTGTGCTCGCTGTTCATCCAAATCCACCAAACAGACCGTCAAATCACCTTCTAACACCGCATCGAGATGAAACAACTTCGCTACCACCGCACGATCCACCATCCACTTGTCCGAAATCGCCACCTCGCGATCCGTCAACAAACCATCCAAGTACATCGAGTCAATCGACCCTTGTACCAACTCCCGCTCAGCAGAGAACAACGGCGATGACAATCCAGCTACCGTTAATCCAGATGCCGTCGATAACCGAACAAGCTCCCGGGAATTATCCCGCAATGCAGTCCGAGTCTCATGACGGTCAACCGTGATCTCGGATGTTGCCTCGTGAAAGTACTGATATCCCAACCACTCCGATTCAGACTCCTTGATCTCATACTGCTCGTCGTAATCCAACGTCGAGACCGAACGAACCGCCGCCCGCCGCGCGATCTCCGGCTTCCCATCCTTCCGTGTCGAAGCGGCATTCTGGGCACTTAAGTGCACCTCACCCGACAAATCCACCACGCTGCGCACACGGAATTTCAATGACTCGGCACTCGCCCCCAACTCTTCCCCACGTGCTATCCCACCATCGAATCCCACACCACCAACAACCATCCACCCACCCACGCCACCTACCAACCCCCGCAACCAATCACGACGACCCAAACGTCCACTCTCGAATTTGTTTCCGCGCGATGGATGCATTTTCTCAACCCTGCCTTGTGACAACAAATCTCAAAAGACCACTCAAGTCCAAGGAATTAACTCAGACTGTAGCCCTCCATCGACCACCACAAGCCGCCGCGCTCAACCCATCGAACTCATCCGCTAAAGTCGATCATTTTCCTTAGAAATGCTAGCTATTGCCGCCCCTTCGCCACAGTCCTTCGCCACAGTCCTTGGCCACCCCACTATGCCACTGCCCTACGCCACCGGCCCACCCGCCAATACAAAGCCGGCGTTACCAACTGATCCAACAACGTCGTGGAAATCATCCCACCAAAAACCACCACCGCCAAAGGATGCAAAATCTCTTTACCCACCTCACCCGCACCAGCTAACAACGGAAACAACCCGACGAAACTCGTACAAGCCGTCATCAGCACGGGCACCAACCGATCTAAGCTTCCGCGAATAATCGTCTCTTTACTAAATTCACACCCCTCCGTTTCGATCAGCAACTGATAATGGGAAATCATCAAAATACCATTGCGACTTACCATCCCAATAAGCGTGATGAACCCAACCCAATGCGCCAAGGACAACGTGTCTGTCCCCATCCACCATAACATCCCAACAGCACCCATGGCTGCTAAGGGTATGTTGACCAAAACTTGCACGGCACTCGACCAGTATCCCAAACACTGCTTGAGCAAAATCAAAATCGCTATCACCGACAAACCACCGAGCCACGCCAATCGCCAAGTCGCTTCCTGCTGGGCTTTATACTGCCCACCTAGCTCCAGACGATACCCAAGCCCCATGCGACCAAGTCGCTCACTAAAGGGCTTCAGTCGCTCTTGAATGTCTCGCACGACCCCTGCTAGATCCCTCCCGGCGACGTTGCATTGCACCACTACGCGGCGCTCTAACTGTTCGCGGTAAATCGTATTCGGCCCCGTGGTGTCTACCACTTCGACCACCTGTCCCAATGCTACCCGCATGCCAGATGGTGTGTCGATGATGGTCTCTTGAATTCGCTCCGGTGAATTCCTCGCTTCCTCGTCATACCACACCACCAAATCGTGATACATCTCTCCGTCGAGAATCTGCGAGACAACCTTTCCGCGATAAGCTGTCTCCAGCAAGGTCGCTAAGTCACCCGGCGCCAGTCCAACACGCAACGCCTCTTCGCGGCGTACCTGAAGCCGAATCTGTGAAACTTCGACTTGAGGCTCCAACTGCAAATCCACTACCCCTGGCACATCTCCGATAGCTTCAAACACATCCTGGCTTACATCGCGCAACACTCGTAGATCCGGCCCAAAGACTTTCACCGCTACCTGCGCTCGGACTCCCGATAACACGTGATCGAGCCGGTGCGAAATCGGCTGCCCTATGTTCGCCTGAACTCCAGGCAACCTCGTGACCCGATCGCGAATCTCACTCATCAGCTTTTCATGGCCACGCAAAGTACCAATCGCTGAATCAGCTACCCGAACATCTAGCTCCGATGTTTGAACTCCTTCGGCATGCTCATCGAGCTCCGCACGCCCCGTCCGACGAGAAACACTAATCACCTCAGGAATCTCCAACAACATGCGCTCACACTCACCCGCAATCCGCTTGCTCTCCTGCAAACTCGTTCCGGGCACACATTGCAGATTCACCGTATAAGTCCCCTCGTGAAACTCCGGCAAAAACTCACCCCCCATCGAACTGACCCCAACGATCGAGACGACGATCCCCAGCAACACACTGCCTAACACCAAACCACTGTGATCCAACGTCCACTCTAGCACCCGACGCACCACTCCTTTAACGGCCCGAACAAGCCACGGATCTCTCTTCTCGTCGAGAAACTTCGCTCCAGGCAACAGATAAGAAGCCAACGCCGGAGTGACGGTCAACGACACAAACAACGATACCCCCAAGGAGACGATATAAGACAGCCCCAAAGGTGCAAACAATCGGCCTTCTAGTCCCGTCATCCCAAATAAAGGCACCACTACCAATACCACGATCGCTGTCGCATACACCACCGAATTCCTGACTTCACACGACGCGCGGTAAATCACATCCAAAACCCCACGGCGTGCTTCGAGCGGTAGCTGCTGATTCTCTTTTAACCGCCGATATATATTCTCCACATCCACAATCGAATCATCGACCAAATCACCTATCGCGACCGCTATCCCTCCCAACGTCATCGTGTTGATCGATAAACCAAACCATCGAAATACCAAAAACGTTCCCAAGATCGACAATGGCATCGCGACCAACGAACATACGCTGACCCGGAAATTCCATAAGAACAAAAACAACACCACCACGACCCATAACGCCCCATCCTGCACAGCTTCGGTCACATTTCTAACCGCTGACTCGATGAACCGAGACTGCTGAAACAACCCCCGCTCAATCAGCATCCCCTTGGGCAACTCTCGATCCAACTCATCCAACGCTGACTGAATCGATCGATCTAACGCTATCGTGTCGACCCCAGGCTGCTTCTGCACCGCCAAAATAATCGCATCCCCTCCATCGATCTC
>JBJONT010000413.1:0-7119 GCA_046051705.1 Planctomycetota bacterium
AGAAACCGTTGGCGTATTCGGGGAATCCCTCCCCAGACCGCAATACTCGTTCGGTCCCACGATGCACAATCGCTAGGTCGAAACAGCCTAGCACCCCATCAAATTATTGCTCCGCTCACAAACGGCTGATATCATTCACCTGCGGATCGAAGCTAGCTTGCGTGATACGCTGCGTTGGTCCGGTCTACAGGGGTTCGGTCGGTCCGCATAAAAATAAGTTCGCTGCCTAGGACAATCATATCGCTTTTGTGATAGCTCGAGAATTGAATAAACTCCACCGTTGCTACACGGTCCCGCATGCACGTCTGGGCTGGCTTCTTTTGTTGATCGGTGCAATTAGTTGGCAAGTATTCGGGCGGCATGCCGACTGGCCAAGTTTACTTTTCTTTCAGAAACAACTGACCCAAGCCAACGGAATTGTCCTTGATGTAACGGGAACCGGATTTACGATCGGAGACGAAACCAAGGGGGCCCCAATCGTTTCTGTGCGATTCGAATTTACTGATCCAGCGGGACTACAACGGCGGGGTCGGTCGTGGACAGAAAGCCCAGCCCCCAAACGTGGAGAACAGGTGAAGGTTGAATTTGTAGCTTCACAGCCAGGAATAAATCGTATCGTGGACTTTCGTTCCGGGGTTCTTCCTCTGTGGGCCGGCTCCGTTCTCTTGTTTCCTATCTTCGGGGCTATCTGTATACTCAAGGCTGTACTGTTTGGTAGCAATCAATTGGTCGATTGTAGCGAAACATCTCAACACGGCAGCAAACCAAGCGATGCACGCAAGTCGCCGGTCGGCCGCGAATTTGAATCATAGTTTTTTGGCGGCGACTGGGTGATCGCCGTCGTTCGGCTACATACACATCATGAAGCAGATCCACGACAAAGAGTTTGCTGCGTTGACGGGGATGAATGCTCCAGATCGCTATTCAGTCTTTCTTAACCGGGTCGTGGACTGGGAAGAAGTGTGGAGCCTTCGATCCTCAAATGGCTGGTGCTTAATGGCGGATGACTCGGGCGCGGAGATCATACCGGTGTGGCCGCACGAGCGTTTCGCGACTGCATGTGCCTCAAACGTCAGTCGAGAACAAGCCGTTTCAATATCGCTTGACGATTGGTTGGATAAATGGCTCCCAGGGATCTCAAAGGACGGCCGACAAGTAGCGGTCTTTCCTGTGCCCGGTGGACATGGGGTCATTGTGTCGCCCACACAGTTGAGGGCCGACTTGCTGGCTCAGTGCGAGGATCCAGAGTGAAAGCACGATCGCCGAAATCGGGTAAGGATGCCCGTTGCCGGGCACCCTCCCAACACCGCAACACTCGTTCGGTCCCACGATGCACAATCGCTAGGTCGAAACAGCCTAGCACCCCATCAAATTATTGCTCCGCTCACAAGCGCCTTATATCATTCAACTTCGGATCGTGGCTAGCTTGCGTGATACGCTGCGTTGGTCCGGTCTACAGGGTTTAGGCTGATCCGTTTAAAAACAAGTTCGTCGCTAAACCATGGAACGCATCACGCAAGCAAACATCGATGAAATGCGTAGCAACGGCTACGATCGCTCGACAATCGCAGATGCCCAAGCGAGGCTTGCCTTGTGCAAACGCGCTGACGAACTGATTGAACAGATTGCCGCTGCGTTTGCTGGCGTAACGTTGGAAGACGGGATCGGACTGTGGGAGTCCGATGGGATCGACGACTATTGCGGGCCTGACGAACTGCGAGCACTCCGAGCGAAGGACGAGAAAATTGATTGGCGTCGGATTCCAGCGGAACATTTGAACCATTGCAATGCGGCACCATCGTTTCTTGACGCACGAGGTCTTTACTTCCATACTCCAGCATTCATGACTGCGGAGCTACGTGGCGAGTTCCAACAAGACTTCGTCGGTCGACTAATTTACAATTCATTCAGTGCGCCCGAATTCCAGGAATTGTTGACCGCCGCGCAACGGCATGCGGTAATCGCATGCATTAGCTTTTACGGATCAATTGACCACCACGCCTTTGATCCAACTGACATCTCGAACGCGATCCTTCGTTACAGCACCCCAAAACGCGACGAACAATGAAATGCAAGGGCGTTGCGGGTCGCGCGTTTCCTGATGGAGAGTTTCCTTGCCGCAACCCCGTGATTTCGGTCGTCCGTGCAATTTGATGCTCACAGATATACAAAACTGGCTACTTGAAGTTCCGCTAACCTCGTCCTGGGGATTCGAGATACCGTTTCCATTTCTTTTCGACGGAGAGGATGGCGGTGTGAGCGCGCTAAATCTTCGGTTTCACGGAGAGTCACGCAAGACGGTCGCTACCGCACTATTAAACCTCTATCAAGAATCTTGTATTACCCTACGGTACGACCGTGGAAATGTGTCGGAGTTGCTGGACGACTTGAATTGTTCCGTTTTGGATTTGCCGCGATCAAATTCATATACACTTACTGATGTGGGTTTCGCTTTGTGGGAGATGAGATACGAGCCGATGTGGGAGTTGTTTGTTGTTAGTCGGGAAAGCGAACCGAAGCAAATCATCGAATCGAGATCGCTTGAATCCGGGTTTGCTTTTCTAGCTGCGAGTTTTCCCAAGCTAGATGCGTTTGAATTGCGAAAAGCCACTGAAGTCGTCGAGCTTTGCCCATGGATGCCGATCAAATGGCGGTCGTTTCCGAAAGGATTTCGGCTCTGTCTGGATTTGAATAAGTGTGAGGGGAATAAAGAGGAATCGGGATATTCATCACACATAGTTGCCGAAGCGTGGTGGATCAAGTATTCCGCGACGCTAAGATAAATGAACGAATCAGATGCTTGATCGAAGCCCCCGACTGTCCGTTCTGAAGTTAGGAAGCCGTGTTGGCGGGGACTCGGTCAACATTGGCGTTCTGTCCATCAACACGAGAACCAATTTGGCTGAAATGAATCAAACTCAAGATTCGAATGAAAGCCAAATCATCGGCGTCGTTTTTATGTGGATCGGTTCCGCATTGATTGCGTCCGACATGGCGTTAGGAACTTGGTTTACTGCCGGTGCAATGATAGTGGTCCCAGCGTTGAGTGCAATTTGGGTATTCGTGCTTTCACTATGGCGTTTTCGATTCGGCTACCTTGCTGCAGGATTGTGTTCGGCGTTGCTGCCTCTCATTGGCTTCATTGCGAACGGTTGCAGAGTCTAGTCGCAAACAGCAAGCGCAAAAAGCAATACAGATTCACAACCTTTCCGCTATAATCGGACAGAACAATGGGATGCAAACGAAGCCCTCGATCGGCCGTTTTGGCTTGTGTCGAGTCAACCGCTCGGGCTCGCTGATCCCTGCCGTTCTGGCTTCAGGACGCGGGCCTTTTTGCAGGATTTTGCTTTGACTGGCAGAGCGCAATTTACTACGAGCCGACTACTTCTTTGGACGCTCTACTCCGCTATTTTCGTTTCGATCTTCTCGGTATTTCCAGCTACACGGCTCGCATTTAGCGTCGCGACGTTTGTTGCCGTGATCTTCGTCGCTCTCGACGTGAAGTTCAACGGACACTTTCGTGGTTGGCTGGGCATTTCGTTCTTTTCGTGCGCGCTGGCCTACGTCGTGACTGTCGGCTTTTTCACAATGCAACTATATCCACCAACTGTGCCTCCTAAGCCACCCCTTCCGTTTTGGTCGGGACTCTACCATTTGGTGTCAGGCGGCTTCATTCGCGAAATTGCCCAGGAGATTGCGACTGCCATTGCCATGACTATTTATTATTTGATGACAATAATGGCTTGCACGCTCGCAAGTACGACGATTGCACTATTTACCTTGAAGCGCAATCGCACGTCCAGATGGTTGCTGGCAATGAACGCTCCCGGAATCCTGCTCACTCTTTACTGTGTCGGTGCACTCGTTTACGATGGATTGCTCGCCGGGTAGCGTCGAGAATGACGCGCAACTGCGCGATACGCCAGAACCATGCCATGCACCGGAGTGGCGGTGGCCAGCGTTTTTTGAAATCAAAGTTTACTCTCGCCACCCGGTGATGGCGGCCGTGCCCCAAGAGGATGCAGTGCGAAACTGGATCGTTACATCCGCCACGTTGCTTGCCCTGATTGTTGGTTGCGCTCGTACGGAAAATCCTCGCTTGGTATTCTTCCAAATCGCGGGTTTTAATCTTCCGAAAAACTCTAAGATACTTGAATTCAAAGATTCACATGGAGGCAATGGACAGTTCGAATTAATGGCTGGTGCCGGAGCATCTGATGGTACGCTTGTTATATCGGTGGGAATCGATGCGAATGAAATCCCACATTTATTGAATACCACTCCGTGGGACGGAACGTTCAGCAACTCTGTCATTGAAAAGAACCGCTTGGCACTTGCATTCTTGACCAAAAACCAATCGCACCTAATACCGGAAATCGCCGTGCCCCATGTCTTTCGTGAAAGACGTTCATCTAGCGGTACTTTCTCGAATAGAGATTTACTAATAGTTGACCAGGCCAACAATCGCATAGTACTTATTTGCTGGGACACATAGTACAATTTGGGGAACCATGGCATGCACACGAAGCACTCGATCGTCCGTTTCTGACTTGCGTAGAGTCAACTCCTCGTGCTCGGTGATACCGGTCTTTAGCTGCCAGCCCGGTCTTTAGCTGCCAGGAATGACTGACACGCTGGTCTCGATCAATGCAATCGTTATTCTGTTTGGGCTAACGGACGATCGCTAGTGATGGGGGTGATCCATCATACGCCGTGGATCCCAAACTTGCGAATCCACCAGTAGTCGAATATGATGCCGAGACGAGAAGCTTTACGACGGGAGCCAGTACACTTTCGGAATTCGTGGAATGGCCTCGCGCATTGAAGTCCGATAATAGCAGCTAACAATACCTTGCGCCGAACTGGCCGATTGGCGGCACTCGACTTTAGGTACCTTTTTGGCGGCCACTCGGTGATGGTAGCCGTTCGCGTCACAACGATTGGGATAAGAACGCCATGCCTGATGCACCGTGGAAGAAAACGCTGGATGGCTTGGCCGGGATATTAAATAGCGAAGCACCTTTCACTCTTCGACTCGCCGTCGATGCCTTCGAGAGCGCGATTGCATCTGCTCAAATAGAGACACTGTCGGAGGCCCTATCATTTCACTCTTCCATCCATAGGGACGGTAAATGCTCGTATATTCAAATCCACTTGACTTACGAACTTGGAACCGATGGATTCATGAAATGGGATCAGCATGGACAGATTATATTGGTGGAGATCGATGTTAGAACTAGATTCCCCTTTCGTTGGTTGTGGGAAGAAGCCATCGTCTTCGATGACATCAAGGGTGATCTTCGCAAAAAAGCATTCAAACAAATACGAGACACTTTGCTATTTGCGTCGCATAATGACACGCAGCCTCTTACCTCGTCGCTCGACAATTATGGTTGCGAAGAAGCAAAGGAAATGTACTCCGAGATGATCCCTGCTATGATCGAGGCAGGAGTCTTTCCGTGCGTTCAAGATTCTGATACAGAAGAATGAGAACTACTCCACTTTAACGCGAAATCGGGCAAGCCTGCCCGTGCCGGGCACCCTCCCCGCGGAAAAAGCCTATCGTCCCATCCGTTGATTGCTCCACTCGCAGGTCCCTGATATCATTCAACTTCGGATCGAGGCAAGCTTGCGTGATAGGCTGCATTGGTGCGGTCTACAGGGTTTAGGCTGATCCACATAAAAAAAGTTCATCGATGGACGAGGTAGTTGTACAGAAGCGAAGTTATTGAATGAAACCTCGGCTTACGGTAACAATCATCGAACTGATGGCGCTTACTATGATGGTCGCAATTTGCTCCAACGTGTGGCGAACAGGACAGGATATAGGCTGGATTGCTACTATCGTATGTGTTTCCCTGACAACCTACTGGGTAAATCACTTTCGATTTCCGACTGGATTGCCATCATGGCTGTTTGAGCTTCCGCTTATTTTTTTTATGCTGTTGTGCGTTGCGTTGCTCCTGGGGCTTCATCATCCACCATTCATGGTTCCGCCAGGGTGGCAGTGGCCGCCATTTGGCTCACTTCAAGAACGTATCGGGCACGCATTTGCTCTTTCGCTTTGGGCTATAGTATGGGGTATCCCGACGCCATTGTTGTGCAACATCGTTCGGGTTGTTTTAGCTTTCTTCGGACTATTACCGTCAAATGAAGCGGGCGACGAAATCGGGTAAGGATGCCCGCTGCCGGGCACCCTCCCCACACCGCAACACTCGTTCTGTCCTACCATTCAGAATCGCTGGGTCGAAACAGCAAATCGCTCTATCCGTTGATTGATCGGCTCGCAGGTGTCCAGTATCATTCAACTTCGGGTCACGGCTAGCTTGCGTGGTAGGCTGCATTGGTGCGGCCTACAGGATTTAGGCTGATCCGTGTAACCGCCAGTTCGTCCTTGAAGGAACAGGTGCTGAGTGCAACTGGTGAGGATACAAAGTGATTTGCGCATCGTCGCTTATCTTTTCATCTTGCATGGGGGATGTGCGATTCTGAAATTTCTTATTGCACTGCAACGCAGCAATATTCGAATTGATTTTGGGGTCCTTTGTTTGTTCGCTGGATTCGGTCTCTTACGGTTATCGGTAGGCTGGTGGAAGTTTGCGAAGATCTATAACATGCTATACTTGATTGGAATGCCAATTGCGATGCTCTTTTTTGCCAACGCAACCTCTCCACTCACGGCTACCATCATGAGTACGCCAATTGGTGAAGTGTCGAAAGAATTTTCGCTTCTGCTTTGTGGAATGGGCTGGCTAATTACGCTTTGGGAATATCGTGTGCTGACTAAACACTCCTCACGTGAACTTTATGAGCCATCGGGCAGTCTATATTGGGAACAGTAGAGAGACGAACCAACGATTGCACCCACGCGGCGATAAGGTGCAGTGATAAATCAAGGATTCATCCAGCCACTGGGTGAATAGAAACGTTCGTCGAAAGGCAAGTGCGATCAAACAATGAACGAAGACATCGCAAAACTGGCGATCGAACTTGAGTCTGATGATCCGGTCGAACGGTCGAGAGCGGCATCTTTTGCCGGAAATTATGGTGCAGATGCGACATGCCTTCTTCCGCGACTATTGGAAATGGTTTGCGGAAACTCAGTTCTCGAATCAGCCG
>JBJONT010000414.1:0-5977 GCA_046051705.1 Planctomycetota bacterium
CCATAACTCCCCTCCCTCGCCCCCTAAAATAGTATCCAACCCACAAACCACCACCCGCATCTTTTCTACCGGATCACTCTGTGCAACCACCCGATTCATCGTGTCGTGATCGGTCCGAAACCATACCTCCCCCTCCCGAGCCCCCGCCGCACAATGATGCAACTGAACCCGCTCCTCCAACGCGTTGATCCGAACATTCCTCTCCAACTTGCGAAATGTCCCCGGCACCGGCTCGATACTCACCGTCCGACAACCAACCACCCCTGATGCTAAAACGGTGTAACTGCCGATGTTCGCTCCCACGTCGACAAACAAATCCTCCCCACGAAGACAATGCAAGACAAAAGCCATGTCCGAGAATTCATGCAACCCACAATAAATATTTCCCGTGGCACCCGTCATCGATCGCTCCACGACCAAACGACTCTCACCGACAAACGGCACAACCACTGGATGCCCCACAACCCGACTCCCAACCTGCCAACGCAACCATCGCATCATCGCCGCAAACCGACGCCGACGCGTTAATGGATGACTCCATATCCACTTCCAAGTGCGTATCATGGCCCCTCTACCTTTCCTTCTACCTCGCGCTGCGCTTCTTGAAACAATTCCTCTAGACCCACAACCTGAACCCCTCGGTTCTTCAATACTCGAAAATCGTCCAACGCAACCTCCCAAACTCGACATTCCCGAGCAAGCAACCCACGCCCCAACCGCAACTCCACCACCCTCGGCATCCCTGCAACCATCCCATCAACCACACTGCGCACTTTCTCCCACTCCAACCCTCCCCGCCGTACCCTACCCAACAAATAACGCATCAATCCAACCAAAATATCGACATCCCCCTCATCCCACTCCATCCCTTCCTCGACCGCACCCAATCGAATCCCCTCCCGCATCCAACCGAGAGTCTCCAACAATCGATCCCCTCGCGATCCAATTAACTCCACTCCTTCTAAATCCCCTTCACCCCGAAAATATGCATCCAATCCACCCTCCACCTGAGGATGATCCACCCGAAACCGCATCGCCGATCGGTACCAATCCCCCACTCCAATTCCGCCAAAGCCCCCCCTCGGAAACAACCGCCCTGACTGCATCATCCGAAAATGACTTGCGACAATCCGATCGATTAATTCACGCTTTCCATCCACCGAAAACCCTTCCAAGCGACTCAATACAGCGACCCCGCCCTCGGATAACCCCGATACCATCACTAACGCCCTAAAAAAGCCATCGACCAACTCACCTCGTTGTGCTTCATCCAGCCCCTCTGGTTCACGCTTCATCAAACCCGCTCCCTGAACAATCGCTTCCCTGGCTTCTTCTCGCCCACCCCCAACTTCCAAACTCCCCAACCCCTCGGCCACCCAAACGCGATCAATGAACTGATTCACCTCCTGCACCTCAACACTACTGAATCCATCACGCAATCGATTCACCCCCATCTCTAGCCACTCCCGACGCGTCTGCTCCTGCTCATCCACAGCACTATGCCCAACCTGCACCTCAAGCCTACCTCTCGCACTGTGCACCCAAGCTAAATCGCCAAACTCATCAAGCCTTCGCAACATCTGCTGCACATCGCTCAAACCCAAATCGCTCCGAGTACCCACACGCCCCAACTGTTGACGCAAAACCCAACCCCTTGCCCACTGCGCATCCTCACCCTCAAGCCGCATGGCACTGCGAATCGCATCCTCCGCCCTGCCCCGCTCCATCACAGCCACTGACTCAAACTCTCCTTCATCTCCCGATTTACTCAACCCTCGATCCACCCCACGCCCCCCCACCCGCTCCAACTTTTCCCCCACCTGAACTTGCTCTCGCATCGAAGCGCGAATCCCCCGCTCGATACCTAATCCCAACTCCGCACTCCACCGACGATACCTCGCTTCCCCCGGATATCGAACAATCAACCGGTTCGCCGCCAACTCCAACCTGCGAAGTCGATCCACACACTCACGCAACGATTCTCCTTCTCGAACTATTCGTCCTTGGCGAACATCACCTAAACCAGCGAGGATCAAGCCCTGGTAGCGATTGTCCACGCGAGGCTCGACCCAAAGGACACTCCATGCAAAAACCAAAATACTGACAATCGCCAAGACTACCGAGGGAAGGCCCCACCGCCAATAGGTTTGCGCACTCTCCGGTAAATGCTCACTCACTTCTCACCTCCCTCCGCACCACGAAGCTCTCGCAACACCCCCTGCGACTGAGCTACGACTTGCCGCCTGCCAACAAGAAACATCCCTCGCAACTCGACCAAATCCTCCTGCGTCGGATCAATGTTCGTATGTGCCAACTGCTGATACTGGAATGTCAACGGCTCAATCCCGCGATCTATCCTCCCCTTCCGATTCCACAACGTGTTCTTCCACCTCGCCGCATGCTGTCGAAAAGCAACCGATCCCTCAAACGTATAAGGTCTCGCTTCCTCATCAAACAAAGAGAAATGCAACACCGCTTTATCGCCCAAATCATTCTCCAAAATGGTCTCATAAAATGCCCCATTGCCATCCTGACCCTCGAGCATCTGCGAAGAAAGTCGCTTCCACCCTGAATTGATATAACATTCCCACAATGGATGCCAACCGCGAAAGGGAAAGTCCAAACACACCGTCATACGTCCTACTTCACTGGCAACCTCCCAAATCCGAGAATGCTGTCCCAACATGTCGTCTCGATCGCGATACTCTGTCTGAAACCCTAACAACCTCCCCCCCGAACCAACAGCCAATGCTCCCCGACCAGGAAACCGATCCGCTTGCTCTCGAGTCATACTCGGCAAATCGGGGGCACGGTGAAAATCGATCAACGCTTGCACGCTATCCGGAAAAAACACAAACAACAACATCGGTACAAAAACCCACCCCCAACGCATCCTATGCCCCTGGTTGCCCACCAACCTTCGCTCCAGCCCCTCCTCCACTACCGACACCTTTGAACGTGAAAAATATTGAACCTGTAAGTAATTCAAAAATTGAACCGAACTCCAATGCACCCATGCCGTAAATGCAAACACCATCAACCCTAGCACGGTATGGACCTGACCTTGTGACAAATCCACTCCAAACCACTCAAGCCCGCCGACGATCAAAAAAATCCTGAGCAAGTTTCCCAAAATCGCCCACAGCGGTACGGTCACAATCGTGATCAAACTCACAATCCAACCGGCCCGTCCAAGCAATAACAACACACCTGCAACCGCCATCAGCGCGTATTGACTATCGACTCCACTACAAGCCTCCTCAACAAACAATGGCTTCGAAGCAATCTCGATAATGTTCCCTCTCCGTACATGCACAATCCCAGCGCAATCCATCAACCGACTACACACCATTGATGACAAACTCTGCAAACCTTGCACCAAGCGATGATCCAATCCGAATGGAGGTGGCAAAGCAACCGACAATAAACCGACAATCCCCGTGATTCGCAAAACACTGAAATGCGGCCTTGCTCCTAAAGCCCATACCCCAACCATCCCTGTCATGCAGCCTTGCGCTAACCAAGGACTACCTAAAAACAAAGCGACCCCAGCCACTACACATCCACCGAGCCACAACCATTTCACCCACCCCCGAGAACTTCGTGAAACAAAAGGCTCACTCTCCGTCCTCAAAAAGTACACCGCACCAAGAATCACCAACGGGAAAAATTGCATGTGCGGCTTGCCCATCAACACCGCCCCCTGCATCCACAACAATGGGGACAACGCGATCAACGGAAGCAATAGCGAGCAGAACCACCAAGCCACCTCATGGCCCTGAACAACCCCCGGATCCACAGAAGCTGCCTTAACTTCATAGCCTCTACCTACAGTTTCGCGGCTCATCCCTCACGCATCTCCCGCATCTTCATCTCGATCAAATACTCATAGATCGATAACAATTTGCAGTAATGATATCCCGCTGAGCCATCCAGAAATCCTAACTTCCAAAAGTACATATAAGCAAATCTCAATTGCGATCTAAACGGCATCCGAAAGGACAACTCTTTCATCGCAACCCGACGCGCCGCCGGCGTACGCCACGGCATCAAATCCCCCCAAGGCACTCGCCCAGTCTGCAAACTTTTAATCGATTCGATCGCCTCTTGAGTTGAATAACTGTTGTGCTTATCCACCCAATGAAACAATCCCTTACGAAAACTGAAATGATGAAAATGTCCTTCTAACCTACCTTCACTCCCCTGAACCACCGCCGTTGGATTCACCAACCGCTCCCATCGCACCTTCTCAGGTCGATAAAATCTCAAAACCCAAACCGGATAGATACCGCAATGCTTGATCCACTTCCCCATGAAAAAATTCTTGTACCTAAGCCGATAAGCTACCGGTAAATCCTTTCCGGAATCCTCACCACCTCGACTTGCAACCCGATGTAACTCATCGCGCAAATCCTCGGGCATCACCTCATCGGCATCGGAGTAATACAACCAAGGATGCTTGAACTCAATCTGACTGCCAGCCCAATTCAAATGCGACGACCAATTATCGAACTCCCTAACAACTACCCTAGCTCCAAACTCCTCAGCAATTGCTACCGTCCGATCCGTGCTTCCGGAATCTAAAACCACAATATCATCGCACCAACTCAACGAAGCCAAACAATGTGGCAAGTTGAGTTCTTCGTTCTTCGTCAAGATTAATACCGAAATCATCATTCCATCCCTTCTACAGTTCGCTCTGAGCGAACTTCCTGGAAGTTGCCCCCGTACTTCTGATACTCCCCTTTCAAGCCACACGCAATCCCTTCCCAACTAAACTCTTTTCGCATCCATTCCCTCCCCCTCGCCCCCATCGCTTTCCTCTGCTCAACAGTTGCTTGAATTCCCGCCTCAAGCCCCTTTTGGACACCATCGAGCGTCGCATCAACCCACCAACCACAACGATGATCGTGCATTCCACCCCAAGGTGCCCCGCGAGTCGTCACCACAGGCACCCCGTAAGCTAAAGCTTCCGCAACGGCAATTCCAAAGTTCTCGCTATACGTCGGCAATATGAATAAATCCGAACCCAAAAAAGCTTGCTTCTTCTGGTCCTTATACAAGGAGTCATGAAATGTCCAATCTTTTCGAATCCCCAATTGATCCACCAAGCTTTCGACTTGTGCGCGATGCCCTCCCACGTCAGGACCAACAACCATCATCTCCCACCCCTCGGGACGCAACTGAGCCCAAGCTTGCGCGAGCATCAACAGACCTTTCTTCGGGTGCACGCGACTCAAAAACAATACCCTCTTGCGCTCTCTTCCTCCCACCATCGTTGCGATGCAGTCAGGAATCGGAACTCCGTTCGGATATACCACTACCGGACTTCGTAACCCAATGCGTCTGAACTGATCACCCTCACTCTTTGCTGTCGCCAAAAGAAATCGCGAACCCTGTATATCACGCCTCTGGTACAACCACCACGCAATTTGCTTCTTCCATCGCTTCGCACGCAGCGCCCAAGGCTCCAACATCCCATGCGGACTAAATACGTACGGCACGTCATACCGCTTACACCACTGAACATCTCGATGCAAATGCCAATCCCAAACACCATGCAAATGCACCAGTCCTTTGTCCTTCCCTACTAACTGATCCCAACACTCCTGCAACGATCGAAACACAGGTACTATTGACTGCACATGCGTCCGAGAATCCTCTGAATGATCCGGACATACCAAAGCGCTCGGCACGCCGGCTAGCGCTAAATGATTCGCAAGACTTGTAACTGAAATTGATGGTCCGCCCTGCTCTAATCGCGTCGACCCTACAACATGCACAACATAACTCAAGATACACGCCCCCCCTCACCGCCTACCAGCTCTCTTGCAATCCTGCGTATACGTTGGCCCCAAGCATGAGCAGTGAATCCTCCCGCTACTCGCTTCGCTTCATGCCCCATTCCCCGTAGCCGATCCTTACTGCGATGCGCTTCATGCAATGCATCCGCTAAAGCTTCCACATCACCAGACCT
>JBJONT010000415.1:0-6010 GCA_046051705.1 Planctomycetota bacterium
TCTCCAACCTTTCGCGACAGATAATACTATCCATGACGAGCAACACAGCGGAAACCTCAACGGTCGAAACTCGCGATGTTGTAGCTGCGAAGCTGCCTGCTCGCCGTTGCGTTAGCATCGATGTGTATCGGGGTATGGTGATGTTCCTGATGCTCGCAGAAGTCTTGCACTGGAGTGGCTTGGTGCGTTACCGAGGGCGGTTGTCGTCAACCGCGCAAAGCTTGCTCGATACGATCGTCTTTCACACATCACATGTCCCTTGGCGAGGTTGCTCCTTGCATGACTTGATCCAGCCTGGCTTTTCGTTCTTAGTAGGTGCAGCCCTAGCTTTTTCGTTTGCCAAACGAAGTGAGCAAGGCCAATCTTATAGAGCGATGTTGATCCATGCGATCGGACGAAGTCTCATCCTGGTCTTCTTCGGGATTTTCTTGCGTAGTCTCGGAAAGATGTACACGAACTTTACGTTTGATGACACATTGACCCAGATTGGGCTCGGGTACACGTTCTTGTTCTTATTCGCTGGTCGTAAATGGTACGTGCCTGCTTTAGGAGCCGGTGCGATACTTGTTGGGTATTGGGCGCTATTCGCTTTCAGTCAACTACCTGCACCAGACTTTGATTATGCATCGGTGGGAGTACCAGCGAATTGGCCGCATCACGAAGAAGGGTTCGGCGCGCATTGGAACAAAAACAGCAATGTCGCTTGGGCGTTTGACGTTTGGTGGATGAACTTGTTCTTTCGTGAAGAGCCGTTTGCTTACTCATCGGGCGGCTACTGTACCCTGAGTTTTATCCCAACTCTGGCAACGATGCTGCTGGGGCTAGTGGCCGGCGAATGGCTTCGTGCAGACTGGACCTTGAAACGACGCTTCGCTCACTTTGCCACCGCAACGGTTGTTTGTTTATCGATTGCTTGGGGTTTAGAAGCCGCAGGCTTATGTCCTATTGTTAAACGCATCTGGACGCCGACGTGGACCCTTTGGAGCGGAGGGCTGTGCTTCGCTTGGTTGTTTCTGCTTTATTTGATTTGCGATTTCGGAAATTCAACGCGTTGGGCATTCTTCTTCCGAGTGATTGGTGCGAATTCGATTGTGGCTTACACCATGAGTTGGACGATGGAAGAGTGGACGAAACTCGCTTTGAGACGCCATTTCGATTGGTTGATCGAACGAGTCGTTCCTCAGCCAGTGGAAACGCTGGTTTACGGCGGGCTTGTTCTGACGGTGTTCTGGCTAATTTTGTATTGGCTTTACAGGCAGAAAATTTTTGTTCGAATCTGAAAAGCTTTGCGGTTTAGTCTGAAAAGATCCTTCCTGTAATTCCGCGATTGCCTTGGTAATACAATAACTGGTGGCTCTAAACGAGTCATTTGGGGCGTTTCGCAGGCGGCGAGACCCCTTTTTAGAGTATTTTAAGGGGATCCCTTCGCAGGATGCGTTCCGGTCGTCCTTGATTTCACACACTATTATTAGGTTGAAACGATGAAACTTTGGATTCGTAGTGTTTTGGTCGGACTGTGTGCTTTTCCAGTCGCCCACGCGGCGGAAAATGTGAAGCTTGGAGACGCAAGCTTGACATCGGGAATTCCAGGTAACGGCGCGCTGGATGTCACCGCTATTCGCGCATACTTAAGCAATCCAGCCAACCACGACACTCTGTCGGTAGAGTTGCCTGAAGGGCTCTCTGCGGGCAAGGGGGCGATCTACATTCCAGAAAACAACCCGCTCACACGAGCGAAGATCGAGCTCGGTCGACAGCTTTACTTCGACAAGCGACTTTCGAAAGATGCGACGGTCAGTTGTGCGGATTGCCACCATCCTTCGGCGGGCTACGGTGCAAACACACAGTTCGGAGTCGGTGTCAAAGGTCAGCTAGGTGGACGCAATTCACCGACATCGATGAACCGGATTTTGAGCAAAGCTCAGTTTTGGGATGGTCGTGCTGACAGTCTTGAAGCCCAGGCAGTCGGGCCAATTGCAAACCCGATCGAGATGGGAAATACGCACGATGCGGTTGTGAAATTCTTGGCGGCAAACGATGGTTATCGGATGCAGTTCGAGAAAGTCTTCGGCGCGGCACCGAACATTGATAATGTGGGAAAAGCGATTGCTGCGTTCGAGCGAACGATCGTTACCGGTTCAAGTCCCTATGATCACTACGAGCCACTTAGGAAGTTCGAGGAAGCTTTCTCAGAGCAATTAGAGGATCTCGACGAATTCAAAGAAGACGATCAAGCAAATTATGAGAAATACGTCTCGTTGAAAAAGGCCAGCGATGAGAATCCGATGAGCGAATCGGCAAAGCGTGGTCGAGACCTTTTCTTCAGTGCAAAGTCCAACTGCTCAGCTTGCCACGTCGGAGCGAATTTCACCGACGAACTGTATCACAACCTCGGCGTAGGGATGGATGCAGCGAAGCCTGATTTGGGTCGTTTTGAGCAGACTAAGCAGGATAAAGATAAGGGAGCATTCAAGACTCCGACGTTGCGAAATGTCGAGCATAATGGGCCCTATATGCACGATGGAAGCCAAAAAACGTTGGAAGAAGTCGTTGAATGGTATGCCAAGGGTGGGCATGCAAACCCTTACTTGAGCGACAAGATCAAGAAACTTGATTTGACCGCTCAGGACAAGGCAGATTTGGTTGAGTTCATGAAGGCTTTGAATGGGCCATTGCCAGCAGTCAACGAAGGCCGTTTGCCACAGTAGTTTTACTGTTTTGAGGTTTTGTTGTTCGGAGCACACGTTATCTTCCGCACATGACAACGCGGGGGGGGAAATTGGCTCCGTGGCATAATCGCTGGCCCCGTTTTTTGAGTGGTTAGTGCCGGCAATAGAAAATTTTCAGCACCGCAAGGAGGTTGATCCAGAAAACGGGTCAGCCGATTGCGGTGTTGTCGTTTTAAGCGGTCTGCACAAGAATCCTCAAGACGGTTATGATAAGAGCGAGGATCTGCTTCGTAGTCTCAGGTGCTTCGTTGTCTCAAGTAAG
The DNA here is from genome assembly GCA_046051705.1 of Planctomycetota bacterium. Taxonomy (GTDB): domain Bacteria; phylum Planctomycetota; class Planctomycetia; order Pirellulales; family Pirellulaceae; genus JBKCUI01. Next base: position 2,992 of record JBJONT010000415.1, read on the forward strand.
GGGTCTTGCTATGGGTACGGCGAAGTGGAGTTCGTTGCAGGATTGGGAATTGAAACCGACTGATTGTTGCTAAGGCGAGGCTAATTGTCGCTGAAGCAATGGAGAGAGGATCCGCTTAGGATGACCAAGCCACGCGTGCTCGTCGTGCGAGCTCCAGGGACCAATTGCGATGTTGAGACTGCTTATGCGTTCGAATTAGCGGGTGCAGAGGCGGTTCGACTTCATGTGAATCAGCTCATTGAGCAACCTGCAATCGCTCAGTCTTATCAAATACTCTGTTTTCCTGGCGGATTTAGCTACGGCGACGATATCGCCGCGGGGCGGATCGCGGCAGTTCAGTGGCAAACGAAGCTTTCTGAGACCCTTGAATCGTTCAAGGCGAAGGATCGTTTGGTTTTGGGGATCTGCAATGGTTTCCAAATCATGATGCGGTTGGGGATATTCTTCGACGAAGCCGAGGAGTCGCCCCCTGCGACGCTGACATGGAACAATCAGGCGAGGTTCGAGACTCGGTGGGTTCATCTCAAGCCCGAGTCGGATCATTGCGTATTCCTTCGCGGCATCGATCAGATCTATTTGCCGATGGCGCATGCTGAAGGTCGCCTGCTAACCAGAGATGCCGCAGCGCGGGAAGCTTTGGGGCGGAACAAGCAGATCGCCGTGAGGTACTGCGATGCTGGCGGTAACACGGGAGAATCAGTATTGCCGTTTCCAGTTAATCCGAACGGAGCCGAAGGAAACATTGCCGGTATTTGCGATCCGACTGGGCGTATATTCGGTTTAATGCCCCACCCAGAGCGCTTTCTCGACCCGACGAATCATCCCGCTTGGACTCGGCAAGAAAGCTTGCCTAAGCATGGCGATGGACTGAAAATCTTTCAAAACGCTGTCGCTTACTTTGGATAGATCATGAAGGTCTTTTCGACGTCGGCAGAGATTTACTCGCATGTGTTGCGCGAACGCTTGGAAGGAAAACGTGTCGGGTTGGTACCGACCATGGGCGCATTGCACGAAGGGCATGTGTCGCTTGTGCGGCAAGCCAAAACCAACTGCGATTGCGCGGTAGCGACTATATTTGTGAATCCAACGCAGTTCGGACCCAAGGAAGATCTTTCTAAGTATCCACGGACCTTGGACGAGGATTTAGAGAAGCTAGATCAAGCCGGATGTGACTATGTGTTCACGCCGACCGAAGCGCAAATGTATGGTGCTGGCCATTCGACATACGTTGAGCCACCGCAGGTCTCGTCGCGTTGGGAAGGGGAGATTCGCCCAGGTCATTTCCGTGGCGTGTGCACCATCGTGTTGAAGCTTTTCCAGATGATTCCCGCCGACATCGCTTATTTTGGTCGCAAAGACTATCAGCAGTTGGCAGTGATCCGAGCGATGGTTCGCGACTTAAATATCCCTGTATGCATTGAGGCTTGTCAGACGATACGGGAACCCGATGGTCTAGCGATGAGCAGTCGAAACCGTTATTTATCAGAAGAGCAACGGCATAGGGCTTTGGGATTAATCCGGGCTTTGCGAATCGCAGAGCGATTGGTCGAGCGTGGTGAGAGAGACGTTCAAGCGGTGGAGCGTGCGATGCGGCAGGAACTCTTAGCCGCACCGGTCGACAGCATCGACTATGCTGCAATTGTCGATCCAGTAACCTTGGAGCCAATCTCAGAGATTCAATCAAGTGTCGTCGGGATTATCGCAGCGCGATTGGGTTCGACACGCTTGATCGATAATGCGACGATTGATTGCCGCTGAAACTATGTTCTTGAGTTTTGGTGGATTGAATTCGAGTTAGTTAGCAGTCGTTCTTTTTTGGAAACAGCCAAGGTAGTTCCTTATGCGTCAAACATTGTTCTACCTGCCTCATCAAGTTGGGCCTTTACCTCTTTTTGGTTGGATCAGCTGGGGGATGCTTGGGCTCCTTGTTTACATCGCTGTGACATGGTTTCTTTATGCGCGGCTCAGGGGTGCATCGACGGGGCAATCCCAAGGGGGCAACGGGGCGCAAGTTGAACCCACGCATTGGGGGGATCAGGTATTCAACTGGGGGTTGGGTGCTGCGATTTTGGGCATAGTTTTACCGATGGTGGAAGCCAAGGTAGCAGCGGGGACCGCAGATGAGATCGTCATCGGCTTACCGGTTCGCGGTTATGGATTGATGATGATGATCGGCGTGTTGTCGGCGACCGTGTTGTCGTACCGTCGCGTATTGCAGCTAGGTGTTCCAAAAGAGTCGTTTGTGGGGTTGGTATTATTCACCGTGATCGGTGGGTTATTCGGAGCGAGATTGTTTTATGTAGTCCAAAAGTGGAGCGAGCTCGATGGAGAGACGCTTGCGCAAAAGCTTTGGATTGCTTTGCAATTCACCGAAGGCGGATTGGTCGTTTACGGCGCGGTGCTTGGGGGGATAGTCGGGATCCTCAGTTGGGCGATTATGCGGCGAGTCCAGCCTATCTTGTTACTCGATGCGATCGTACCAGCCTTTTTTATCGGTTTGGCTTTTGGTCGTTTAGGATGTTTGCTCAACGGATGTTGCTTTGGTGGTATTTGCGAGACCGCGACCCCATCGATTGAGTTTCCGAAAGGATCGCCGGCATACATCGATCAGTTTGAGACAGGAAGATTGCTCGGTTTGCATACCAAATCATCCGGCCAGTCATCCGGCCAGTCATCCGATACGGGAGCCGAGGGGGAAGGCGCTAAAGAGACGTTGGAAGTTACCTCGATCGATCCGGGAAGTTGGGCACAGAAGCAGGGTATGCAAGTTGGGGATCGCGTGCGAGCAATCGAAATCGGGGCCGTGCCCGTGGATGTCGAGACTCAAGCTTCGCTGGTACGTTCACACCGAGCACCTCCGCTTGAGGGAGTGGTTCGTACCGACCGAGGTAGCTTTGTCGTGTCGGAGTTGCCGACGAAGAGTTTGCCGGTGCATCCATCTCAAATTTATGCTTCGATTACGGGATTCCTGTTGTGTTTTTGGAGTACGAGTATCAAAGGTTGGGCATCGCGTCCCGGG
>JBJONT010000416.1:0-9555 GCA_046051705.1 Planctomycetota bacterium
CGGACGTATTGCAAATGACCCCGCTGCAACTCGATACGTTCTTCGATATCGCCAAAAAAGCCCTTCAAAGCGCTATCGTAAACACGAACGAACCTCCCCGCATCGAAGCCTTCCGCATGGACTTCGGAAAAGGCATCCATCCGAACCCATCCAACGAATCTCTCATCCTCGGAGCCAACAACCACCTGCTTCCCAACGGCGATTTCATCGTTCACGAACTCGATATCTCTAAACCATTCCCCTTCGAACCTTGGCAAATGCAAAAGTCTTTTCGATTCATCGAAGGCTATCAAGGGAATGATACCGTTCGCGGATGGAAAGACTTCTCCGGTATCCACCACTCTGTATTCGCTTGCATGCGAGGGACAGAAGGCTACCCACAAGGCAAAGCCTACGAACTCTTCCCCAACGGACTCGCTCTGCGCCCTGCCATTCCAAGTCCCGAAATATTCGGCGAATCTAGCACCTACGGACCACATGCGAACTTCAAAATCTCCCTTCGCGAACTTCCCGATCGCGGTCCCTTTCAAGTGCGAGTCAAAGCCTCTAAAGCTCACGATGGTCTTCTCTGCGGACACCTCTTTACCTACTCTCCACTCGATAGCTTTCCTGCAATCTCTCTCGACCCAATACCCGACCAACCGAAGGTTGCGAACTCGTCTGGTACTATTCAAACCACCGTCGAACAACCAGGCATCTATGCCGTAGAAGTCTACCCCACCGTACCCCAAAAACTCGCCAACTCTCCCTCGTTCGAAAATCTCGAACAAGAACTACTGGGATATTGGCCCATGGAAAACGCCAATGATGATGGACTATTCCCCAAATCAACATCGCTCAGCGAAAAACTATTAACCGGCTCCGCGAACCTTCAACCCTCCCCTTTCGGAAAGTCCCTCAACCTTGAAAAAGGTGACGGAGCCTTCGCCCTCCCTCACTACGATGCACTCAATGTCGGCACAAGCGACTTTACAATCTCCGCTTGGATCAATCCAACACGACTAACCCAAAGCGGCATCGTTTGCTTGGGTGGATACGGCTACACCCAAGGTTGGTTGCTAGATATGCCCGACGACCGAGGTACGCTTCGACTAGAAACAGCAAAAGCAAACCAACAACACAATGGAACCATTCAAAGCCCTCCTGGAACGCTCAGGAAAGACCGTTGGCAACACGTGTGCGCTGTAATCCGCCGCGCTCCTGAATCCTCTGAACTGTTCGTCAATGGATACCGCGTCGCCACAGGAACCATCGAATCGGCTGACCTCGCCAATCCGAACGCATCGCTTCACATCGGACGTATTCAAAACGGCCAGCATTTCCATGGACAAATCGACGAAGTCCGACTCTATCGCCGCCCACTAAACCCAGCGGAAGTCCTCGCCCTTGTCGAACCCGGCTCTCAATTCGCCGACCCTCCTTCGCTCGATAACACAAACAAAGAACTTACCCTTCATATCACCCCGGCAAACCTCCCGGAAATCGCTCTTTCAGGTCAATTACAAACCCCTTGCTTCGCTATCCTCCGTCTCCCCAAAGGCCCCGTAAAAATCACTTCTCTGTACAACGGGAAACTTCCTATCGAGAAGATCCTCTTGCGACACCTCGATCCAATCAATACACCAATCCCTAACGATCCCTCTACGGCTCAACCTCGCAATATCGAACAACGGATCAATCCAGATCAAACAACGAAATCGAACCTCTACCGAAACCATCTGCTCGAAGCCTTCTATCGCTTCGAAAAACGCTCCCCGAAACTCGGTGTTCATATCGGCCTACGCCGAGATTGCGGTAGCACCATGAGCCAAGTCGCTCAACCGATCAACGTCACCGACGAATCCCCTACCGAGTTTATCTTCGACGGCTACATCGAGAATTTCCCAAGCCCCGATGTTGAACCCAATAACGTCAACTACTTAGCTGGCATCCGCGAAATCGGAGTGCGACACGAGTTTACCGACGGTAGAGATACCCCAAGACTCGTTATCCATAGCATCGAATTCGAAGGCCCCTACTTCGAGCAATGGCCACCGAAACCACATCGCCAAATCTTCGCTGATCGCGATCTCAAGGAAACCGACGAACACTATGCCAATCGCATCCTTTCAGATTTCGCACGCCGCGCTTTTCGACGACCTCTCTCACAGAACGAGTCGAACACCATCTTCAACTTCTGGAAAGAACAATTTGCAACCTCAAAGGAACTCCAACCAAGTATCGAAGAAGCGCTCTGCTTCGTTCTAACTTCCCCTCAGTTCCTCTATATCTCAGAAGCAAGCCAATCCTCCGATGGGGAACCGCTCGATGACTGGGAACTCGCTTCGAAACTATCGTACTTCTTGTGGAACGCCCCACCTGATCAAGAACTTATCGACCTCGCCCAGTCCGGTACTCTGCGAGCAAACCTCGACGCCCAAATCGATCGGCTGATCGCAAGCCCAAACTCTTTCGCCTTCGCTGAGACCTTTGTCTCCCAATGGCTCGGGCTAAACAAATTGGAAACAGTCGAAGTCGACCGCAAAAAATTCCCGCACCTGACCAAGGAAGCAAAACAAGCTCTGCGGCTCGAACCGATCCACTCCTTCTGGCGTTTACTCCGAGAAAATCGTCCCATCAGCGAACTGATTTCCTCCGACTCAATCGTCGTCAACGAACCGGTTGCAAGCTACTACGGCCTGTCGGACCTGACCGAAAGCGGATTCGATTTCCAACCCGTCGAACACCACACCCCTGGTCTCGGCGGGATTCTCAGCCAAGCCGCATTAATGATCGGACTCTCCGACGGCCGCGAAGCAAACCCCGTCAAACGAGGAGCTTGGTTCGCCCGGAAAATAATCGATTCACCACCCGAGGATCCACCACCAAACGTTCCAAAACTCGAAGACCTCACGGAACTGTCCCTACGAGAAAAACTCGAACGACACCGAAACGTTCAAGGCTGCGCAAATTGCCATGCAGGAATCGACCCCTGGGGACTCCCCTTCGAAGCCTTCGATGCCTCCGGTCGATTCGATCCTCAATCGCGAGACGCAAGCTCCACCCTTCCAAACGGAACACAAGTACAAGACTTCATCGCCTTCCGATCCTATCTTCTTAACGAGCAGCTAGATCAAGTCGCCCAAAGCGTCACAAAACACTTGGCGACCTATGCCTGTGGACGCCGATTATCCTACAATGAAACCGGATTTATCCGAGAAAACATCAAACAACTCCACGATTCCGATTATCGACTCAAAGATCTCATCCGATGGATCATCCATAGCAAATTGTTCGACGAGAAATAACCCACCCCATCCGAATCCCCCCTCCAAAATTTTTCCCTCAGTTGCGGCTTCGATCATGACCAACTCCTACGCCAATAGCATCAAACTAGACCGCCGCGCTGTCCTCAAAGGAATCGCAGGGACCGCCCTTGCACTCCCCACCTTAGAAGCGATGGGTAAGTCGGTAACGGATCATCCACCAAAACGTTTTTGCGCACTGTATACCGCCAACGGCATGTCCCTCCCAAAGCCAGAGCACCAAATCGACGACTGGAGCTGGTTCCCCACCGCCGAAGCAGATGGCAAATTCGTATTCGGTAACTCCACAAAACCCCTGGAAGCCTTCCGCAACCACGTCAGTTTTTTCGGTGGCCTATACCACGAAAATGGAACCAAAGCCGATCCGCATGTCTGCTCCGATATGTGGCTCACCGGAGCACCTCTACATAGCCCCAAGCCAGGTACCTATAACTCCGTGGGTATCGACCAACTCATCGCTCAACACACCAAACAACATTGCCGGCAACCCTCCCTCGTCCTGTCGATCGATGCAGGCGTCGGATTCCTGTCTCGCACTGGCACCATCTCCTATGATCTCCAAGGTCGCCCCATCCCCGCCGAAAGCCACCCACGCAGAGTTTTCGATCGCCTCTTTCGAGTCGACAGGAACTCTCTAGAAACTCAACGCCAAGCGCTCCGCTCTCGAATCAAACTCGTCGATGCCGTCCTCGAAAGCGCTAACAGCTTCCAAAAACAACTCGGCTATTCCGATCGCGATCGCATGGACCAATACCTCGCATCCCTCAACGAAATCGAATCGCGCTTGATCGCCTCCGAGAAATGGATCGATATCCCCCTGAAATCCCAAGACCACTCCAGCCTCAATCTGGACGTTTCCCCAGAAGGTGAACCGGCAGAATACTACCGAAATATGTTCGATCTGATCGCCCTAGCCTTCGATGCCGACATCACCCGCTCCGTTGCATTCATGCTCAATCGCGAAGATGGTATGGGCATCAGCGATACCTTCCCGCTGAAACTTGGACTCACCCGAACACACCACAATCTCTCTCATGCTGGCGATAAAGTCGGCCAACTTGAGTTCGCAAAATACGATCTCTTCCTAAGCCAGCAACTGGCGAACTTCCTAGGAAAACTTCAATCCTACCAAGACCCCGAAGGCACTCTGCTCGATAACACCATCGTTCTCTTCGGTAGCGGTGCAAGCACCACGCACTGGCCGAAAAACCTTCCAACTCTCGTAGCAGGAGGAAATCGCATGGGACTCGAACACGGCCAATATTGGCGATCTGGTGAGAATCGCATGAGCAACCTATTCCTGAGCATCTTGCGGTCGATGGGTATCGAACAAGATCAATTCTCAGATAGTACCGGTACGCTAGCCGAAAGCGTATTCAAGAAACTCGGTTAAACTCATCACTCTTCGCCAGCCGCACCCCGGCACGCTCCATGCGTGCCCACGCGGCAGGAATGTCCGTCGGCCGCAATCCCACTCCGCGACACCCATCGGTCACAACAACCGTTGAAAAACCTTCAGAGATACTATCAAGAGCCGTATAAAGTACGCAGTAATCAGTCGCCAGTCCAAGAATCACAACCTCTCGAACTTCTTGAGCCCTAAGTAATTCGGCTAACCCGGTCCCCTTGCGATGCCCGTTATCGTAAAAACCGCTGTAGCTATCAATCGACCGGTCGGTCCCTTTGTAAATGAGATGATCGATCCCCTCCGCCTCCAACCCTCTGACTAACTCCGCACCATGGCTACCGGCAATGCAGTGATCCGGCCAAGCCGTCTGCGGCAGTCCCTCAAGCTCGAACTCGCCGTACACCCCAACCCCATGATTCTGACTTGCAAAACTCTTGTGATCCGCCGGATGAAAATCCAACGTGGCAATCACCAAGTCAAAACAAGGTATCAGACGGTTTGCGACCTCGATCACCTCACTACCGTTGGGGACTGCCAAAGCCCCACCCTCAACGAAATCAACTTGTAAATCGATCAACAACAAAGCTCGCTTGCTCATCATTCGTTAAACCTCGAAAAAGTCTCCCTGCTTTAACTTCTGCTTGTACTTGGACTGATTGAATCGATACAACTGCGCCGGTCGTTGCACCCCGTTTTGCTCCCACGCTTCAAGCCTATCAAGCACCCCCATACTCAAAATCTTCTTGCGAAAATTCCTTTTGTCTAACTCCCGGCCCAGCAATATCTCGTACATCCTCTGTAACCGACTCAACGTAAATCGACTCGGTAATAACTCAAATCCAATCGGTCGATACATAACCTTCGAACGCAACCTCTCCAAAGCGCATGCAATGATCTTTCCGTGATCGAACGCCAGTTGAGGTAACTTATCGACCCCATGCCAACAGACCCGCTTGCGTCCCCTCACTACCGACCTCTCGTCCCCCAACTCTTCTACCGGATACGAAGCTGTGTTAACCAAAGCAAAATACGCGATAGAGATGGTCCGGCCACGAGGATCGCGATCCAAGCTACCGAAGGTGTAGAGTTGCTCGAAATAAATGTTCTTGCATCCCGTCTTGCTCTCTAACTCTCTTTGCACCGATTCGTCGAGGTCTTCTTCGACCCTAACAAACCCACCGGGTAACCCCCAGCATTGTAAAAACGGCTCTTCCTCGCGTTGTACCAACAACAACTGCAAACGATCCTCAGACAACCCAAATACCACACAATCCACTGTGACAGCAGGTCTCGCATACGGATAGCAGAATGTACCCCTGTGCACCATTAGACGCCCGCTCCTTCCCCCACGCCATGGAGCTCTCCTCCACCAGCACCGAGCTTACTCCTTTCGGCTTCGATCAAAGCCCGCTTGACGGCATGAAGCGACTCTTCGAGTCCACAAGCATATTGCTGAGGGTTATCAAAACGCAGAACGCCACTTGGAAACGCCGATAATTGCGCTGCCGTTCGCTCTCGCATTTGATGAATGCTTGGGGAACTATAAACCACCCTTCCTCGATGCATAATCGGCACCAACAAATCCTCATACCTTCCCCCGGCACCAACACCTTTGTCCACTCCAAACATACGACGCTTGCCATATTCTCCAAACTCGACCATCGCCCCGACGCCATCAAAGGGTAAACTCTCATCAAAAATCATGTCTCCCTGGGCAATGCCATCCGCATCGAAAAATCGCCGCACCTGCTGAACACCCGGATTCGACGTCTTGATCATCTGCTCGGAAATCTTTACCCGCGGATGCCACCCCCCATCCACTCCTCGAATCGCCCCTAATTTATACACACCTCCCAAAGCCGCTTGATCGTATGCCGTCGCCAACTTCGTCCCAACGCCCCAAAGACCGATACATGCACCCTGCCGTTTTAGACTCTCAATGAGCCTCTCATCCAAGTCATTGCTCGCTACAATCACCGCGTCCTTAAAACCAGACTCATCAAGCATTCGCCTTGCTGAAATGCTTAACGCGGCTAAGTCCCCTGAATCCAATCGTATGCCCACCATACGATACCCGCGTTCCGCAAGCTTCCTGCCCACCTGGATCGCATTGCGAACACCTTCAAGCGTGTCATACGTGTCCACCAAAAATACACAATTGTTTGGCAACACTTTGGCATACTCTTCAAACGCTTCCAACTCGGTATCAAAAGACATCACCCAACTGTGTGCATGTGTCCCACGTACCGGTATCCCATACTTCCTCCCGGCCAATACGTTACTCGTCGCCGCACACCCACCGATATAAGCCGCCCGACTCGCCGACATCGCGCCGTCTGGCCCCTGCGCCCGACGCAATCCAAACTCCAACACCGGATCTCCACCAGATACCCGCACCACCCTCGAGGCCTTCGTCGCAATCAACGTCTGAAAGTTGATGATGTTGAGCAACGTCGTCTCAAGCAATTGCCCTTGCAAGATGCTCCCCTTGACTCGCAGCAATGGCTCATGTGGAAACACCACCGTACCCTCAGGTATCGCATCAACCTCCACGGATAACTTCAATGATCCTAAATACGATAAGAACGCTCGGTCAAAAACGGGCTTGCCGTCGTTTCCCGTGATTGTCCCTAAATACTCGACATCATCCTTTCCAAAACGAAACCCCTCTAAGTACTCGACCGCCATCTGAAGCCCAGCAGCGACCGCATATCCTCCTCCAAAGGGATTTCGCCGATAAAACAGATGAAAGACACCCTCTTGATCGGCTCGACCTGACTTCCAATACCCGTAAGCCATCGTCAGTTGATACAAGTCCGTCAACATCGCCATCGATTGCATCTTGGTTTCCCCTCCTTCGCCCAGACAAATTCTTCATCAACCACATCAAGAGTGTTCACAACACCTCTGCACCGCATCCCCCTGCACAGCATACTCCTGCACAGACCACCTGCGAACCGAGAAATCCGTGCGTTGCAACTATCCGCACTGCAACATAGTGTACTAAATACACTATATGCAAACGCCGAATGGAATCCAAGTGATAATCAACCGAAACCAACATCGAAAACCGAAAGAATCACCGGCGAAAATTCACAACGTACAGATCGCCGTCCAAATAATACCGACCCCAATTCCACTCGACCACCAAACCTAACTCTCCATCGACTCCCTGCATCTCACGTATCAAACTTCCTCGCCTCCAAGCCGACGAGCCGCTCGGCGGTGATCGCTTCGCACGATCTAATTCCCGCGCACTGACCATAGGAGCGTTCCCTAAAGTCGCTTCTAACTGACGATGATACCCCTGCGAAGACAACTCGTGATAACGCAAATCGATCTTCTTGCGCACCGCCCTTTGCAGTTGCAAGTCACCTCCACTCTCCTTGGAACTCAGTTGCTGAAGCAACCATAGCTTACTGAGCCAATCAAGCCTTCCGACGAGCATCATCGGAAGCTCGCTCGCCGATTCCTCACTGCGATGACTCGGTGAGAGGACCAACTGGTTCAATGTGGTCTGCCATTGCTCAATAATCTCCCAAGCTTCTCTCGGCACATCGGCTTGTTGCTCCAACCAACGCTTGACCCCTCTCAGGTAACTTCGCGATACGTCCTTCGCCTTATGCTCGTTCCCCGACCGATCACAGACCGACCGCACCAACATCCAATCCCTTGCATATTCACGAATCACCTCGGGGATCCGTCGAAACTCGATCGCTTGCTTGGCCTGGGATTGCTCAATCCAATCGAGAACTAGAGCGGTCGTTCCAAATCGCAACCACTGTGACTGTTGGCACATCCCTGAATCCCCGATAGCCAATTCAATCCTCTGCACGGGCCAAAACAATCTTCCATACGAACGAAAAGTCCAATCCGAAGTATCCAACAATTCCCGCAACATGGGATCACATCGAAACATAGGCCGATGCTTGTTGTAACTCCCAAACCCGACCACCCTATCGACTCCCGCAGCGCGGAGACTAATCCAATACCGCGATTCCTCATCCAAATAACCAGCCCCGTCGAGGATGCAACGTGAAGCTAAAAAAGCAGACAACTTTTGCCTATGCACACGCAAAGCGACAACCCAGATCAGCACATAAAAGAAGGAAACCAACGGCAAATGCAACCAGCGAACTCCCCATGCCGCAAATCGCAACTCCCAATCGCTCAAACGCATTCCCCATAACTTATTCCAACGCCCCAAGTACTCGCGAACACTCAACCGTTGCTCACCACTGCCAACTTGCTCGCCACCTTCTAACTCATCCTCCCGACCAGCAACCCTTTTAGCGTATCGAGTCGCCCAAATCGCGAAGTACTTACAACCTACAAGTGTCGCGAACCACACCATCACCGCGACACGATACAAAACCACAAGCGGAAAGAGCATAATCAACCCGAACCACCAAGCGATCAACCAGCCACCACTGGCGATCCGCATATCGTACGATTCGTGTTGCCCCATCGTATGCCCCAAGGCATCCACGTTCGCTTTCATCCACGGCCCACGCCCCCCACCCTTGCTCGATAAGGATGCTTCAGCAATCAACTGCTCATTTGCAAGCTGATAGGCGACCAATTCCTTAGGACTCGAAGTCTCAGGGGTAGCTAGCTCTAAAAGAGCTTCATTCGTATTCGCTGACGCGCCAAGCTCAAGAGATAAGCTTGATCCGTTGGCTAAGAACCATCGAAGTGGATTCTCGCTTCTCGCAATGGGCATCACGCGACGCAGCGACAGCAATATCGATTCGAACTCTTGAAGCGAATCACGCTCCACGGGGCCATCGGTATCAGAAGCGCGACGATAGAATTCCGTCTCAAGACCGATGTAGCGCTTTA
>JBJONT010000417.1:0-5962 GCA_046051705.1 Planctomycetota bacterium
CGGGGCGATCAGCGCGGATGTCGGCGGGCATCACATTTTGATGCTTGACGATGCGGCTTGCGATGCTTCCATCAGGGAATGGTGGATGACCGGTGAGCAGAAAGTACATGGTGCACCCCAAGCCGTAGATATCGGCCCGGTTGTCGACCGTGTGGCTGTTGAGGGCTTGTTCGGGAGCGAGGTAGTCGGCGGTACCTAGAACTTTATCGTTGTATTCCATTGTCAGCGAAGCGTCCGATTGATCTTGGAACAATGCCAAGCCAAGATCGAGGACTTTGATTACACCGTCTTTGTTGATCAGCAGGTTTGCAGGTTTCACATCGCGATGGATCAATCCAGAGTCGTGTGAATGCTGCAAGCCGTGGGCTGCTTGGGCGATGTAATCCGCAACGATAGCGTAAGGGAGCGGACCATGTTTTTGGACGAGGATTTGAAGATCCACTCCTTCAACATATTCCATCACGATGTAGTGCGTGTCTTTTTCGTTGTCGATATCGTAAGCGCGAACGATGTTCGGGTGGTTCAGCGAAGCGATCGCTTTGGCTTCACGTTGGAAGCGTTCGAGATAGGAAGTCTTTCCCAGTTTTGATTTGGGGAGAACTTTCACAGCCCGCAGGTGTTTCATTACGGTGTGTTCGGCGAGATAAACACTGCTCATTCCACCGGAACCGATGTGCCCGAGGAGCTTGTGTTTGCCTAAGAAGAAGCCTTTGTATTTACCTTGAAGGATCTTCTCACTTTGCCAGCGCGTGATCAATCGGGCGGTTTCGAATGATTTGCAGATCTCTAGTGGATCATCCAGGATTGCATTCTGGCCGGTTTGCTCAGCGATCGAACGCAGGGACTCTACGTGCGCAGCGAATGCCTCTGGCTCCACCAGTTTGCTTCGTTCGATGAGTTCAAAAACTTTGTCCGCTGTGATCTGCGTCATGCCGCGTCGTCTCTAGAAATCAGAAGGCTGCCGAGGCAAGGATCACGGGTGTTCAAGTCTCGCGGTTGTGGTCGACTTGTGAACGGTTGCCTTCGGGCTTGATTTCGATGCGTTGTGCTGCTTTGTGGGTTACACGCTACTTTGAACCCACGCAGGCCATGCCGGATTTTGCAACCCAGATGTGCCCCGTAGGATAATAGCGTCTGATTCCAAAGTCAGGTTGTGTGTTACTGACGAATTTAGTTTACTGGATTTCAACCTGACTTGTTATTTTCCCAGGGGCAAAGTTCCGGTTTTTGACGATTTTCGATGGATAGCGGAAAAATCGTTACCATCGGACTTCTCGTCGGACTGGAATTTCTAACGGTCTCCACTCGCAAGAAGGTTTTGGGGCGATACACTTGAGGCCTGTGAATCCCCTATCTTTTTTCCTCACTCGTTGGAACCCAACAGTCGCATCGCTATGAGTTACTTTCCCGAGATCAGCAAGATTCAATACGAAGGTCCTACTTCTCGCAATCCTTTGGCATTTCGTTGGTATAACCCCGACGAGTTGATTGAAGGCAAGAGCATGCGGGACCACTTGCGGTTCAGCATTGTTTATTGGCACACGATGCGTGGGGGTGGGTCGGATCCGTTTGGTCCGGCGACTGCTGATCGTCCTTGGGACGATGGGACAGATTCGATCGATAACGCACTTCGTCGAGTTGAAGTGGCTTTCGAGATTTTCGAGAAGTTGCAAGCACCTTATTACGCGTTCCATGACCGAGACGTCGCTCCTGAGGGGAAGACGATCGCCGAGTCGCATAAGAATCTTCAACGGATTGCCGATTCGCTCAAAGCTCACCAGCAAAAGACTGGTGTGAAGCTTCTTTGGGGCACGGCGAACATGTTCAGCAACCCACGTTTCATGCACGGTGCGGCGACTTCGTGCAACGCGGACGTCTTCGCTTATTGCGCTTCCCAAGTGAAGAATGCCTTGGATGTGACGAACGAACTCGGCGGTGAAAACTATGTGTTTTGGGGTGGTCGCGAAGGCTACATGACCCTTCTGAACACCGATATGAAACGCGAGATCGATAACTTGGGGCGTTTCTTGAACATGGCTGTTGATTACGCGAAGAAGATCGGGTTCAAAGGCCCGTTCTTGATCGAGCCAAAGCCAAAAGAGCCCACCAAGCATCAGTACGATAGCGATGCGGCTGCTTGTATCAACTTTTTGCGAGCCTACGACTTGATGCCGTACTTCAAGCTAAACATCGAGACGAACCATGCCACGCTCGCCGGGCACACCATGATGCACGAGCTCGATTACGCGGGTATGCAGGGAATGCTAGGTTCGATCGATGCGAATACAGGTGACTTGCTCCTGGGTTGGGATACCGACCAATTCCCAACGGATTTCTATCTCACCGCTCAGTGCATGCTCATGATCCTCAAGTACGGTGGGTTCACCACCGGCGGCGTGAACTTTGACGCTAAAGTACGTCGAGAGAGTTTCGAACCGATCGATTTGTTCCATGCGCACATCGGTGGAATGGATGCGTTCGCTCGCGGTCTGAGAATGGCTGCGGAAATCCGCAAAGAAGGGGTCTTGTCGGATTTCGTGAAGAACCGATACCGCAGTTGGGATTCGGGAATCGGTAAGAAGATCGAAGCCGGAGAGACCAACTTCGAATCGCTTGACGCTTATATTTGCGAAAAGGGAGAAGTCGCGCCGAACGAAAGCGGTCGACAAGAGTTCCTCGAAAATATCTTCAATCGTTATCTCTAATCCCGTCGTTATGACTAACCCAGTCAAAATGACGGAGCCATTTCATTCCTCTTGCTTGCTGTGCACATCGTGAAAACAGTCGGACTCATCGGTTGGCGTGGTATGGTCGGTTCTGTCCTTCTCGATCGGATGACCGCCGAGAAGGACTTTCGAGAGTTCCACCCAGTATTCTTCTCTACGTCGAATGCTGGTGGGCTTGGGCCTGTAATCGATGGACAATCGACCGGGAAGTTGCACGATGCGAATGACCTGAATGCTTTAGCGAAGATGGATGTAATCCTCACCGCCCAAGGTGGAGACTATACGACTGCGACTTACGATGCGCTGCGCAAGAATGGCTGGAATGGCGTGTGGATCGATGCAGCTTCAACGCTGCGGATGAGACCAGAGACTGTGATCATTCTCGATCCGGTCAACGATAAAGTCATCCGGGATGCGATGGCCCAAGGGCTAAAAACATTCGCGGGTGGTAATTGCACGGTATCGCTGATGCTGATGGCTCTTCATGGGCTCTTCGCCGACGGATTGGTGCAATGGATGACGAGTATGACATATCAAGCGGCCTCTGGTGCCGGAGCGCCGAATATGCGTGAGTTGCTCACGCAAATGAAACAGCTTGCTCAGCCCGTCGATTCGCTCTTGGCGAACCCCAGTGCAGCGATCCTCGACATCGATCGGCAGGTGACCGCGACTATGCGAGGTGACGACTTCACGACCGCTTGTTTCGGTGCACCGCTTGCGGGCAGTCTAATTCCTTGGATCGATAAAGACTTGGGCAACGGCCAGAGTCGCGAGGAGTGGAAAGGACAAGCCGAGACCAACAAAATCCTCGGAACTGGCTCGGCTGAGATTCCTGTTGATGGAATTTGCGTTCGCATCGGAGCGATGCGATGCCATTCTCAAGCTTTGACGATCTGTCTCAAGCAAGACATTCCTCTCGACGAGTTGATTGAACGAATCGATTCCGCGAACCCTTGGTCTCGCGTGATTCCAAACCAACGAGAGGCCACGATTCGAGAGCTCAGTCCTGCGGCTGTTTCAGGGACTCTGATGTGTCCCGTGGGTCGATTGCGAAAGATCGAACTCGATCCCTCCCGAAAAGGTTGCTATCTCACAGCGTTCACCGTTGGGGATCAATTACTTTGGGGTGCAGCTGAACCGTTGCGTCGTATGCTGAGGATTGTCCTCGAAGGCTGATGCCATGCTCGATTCGCGATGCTTGTTACGCCCAAGCTACGGCTTTGGATTTGCTTCAGCGATTCTTCGGTGGTTTCTATGTTTGGCTGGATGCCAAATGGCGGCGTGTCATTTAGCTCAGGCACAGGTGCTGGGCGAGAAGTCTCAGCGGCCTAATATCCTTTGGATTACCTGCGAAGACACCGGACCGCAACTTGGGTGTTATGGCGATCAGTACGCCCAAACCCCGCGTATCGATCAATTTGCGCGTCGTGCTTTGCGGTTTAATCGCTGTTGGTCAAATGCTCCTGTGTGTGCACCGGCCCGAACCACCCTTATCGCAGGGATTTATCCGACTTCGTACGGCGCGCAGCCAATGCGTTCAAGCGTGCCTTTACCCGAGGGTTTCAAAACTCTACCGGAGCGACTTCGCGACGCCGGGTACTATTGCTCGAACAACAACAAAGAAGACTACAACTTTTACTTGCCCGGCTCGGATACGAAAGAATCGTCCATCAGCGAGAGGATGTGGAATGACTCGAGCAAGAAAGCTCACTGGAAGAACCGAAAAGATGGACAGTCCTTTTTCTCTGTCTTCAATTTCACGGTAACGCATGAAGGGCAGATCCGAAAACGACCGTATCAACCCAAGCATGATCCAGCTCTTGCTCCGATTCCACCCTATCATCCCGATACCCCAGAAGTTCGACTTGATTGGGCTCAGTACTACGACCGCATCACGGAAATGGATGCGATGGTAGGCCAAGTGCTCGATGAGTTGCGGTCAGATGGATTGGATGATTCGACAATCGTATTCTTCTTCGGTGATCACGGATGTGGGTTGCCGCGGGGAAAGAGGTGGTTATACGAGTCGGGACTACGCGTTCCGATGTTGGTTCATATCCCACCAAAGTTTGCTGGCCGGTACACGAAAGAAGTTGATGCAGATGGCCGTCATTCAGGCGAGTATCGAGAGGGGGCGCAGAGCGATCGTCTGGTGAGTTTTGTCGATCTTGCACCAACGGTTTTGGAAATGTGTGGGATCGAAACTTCTGCAGATAGACACAATGCTCTGCATGGTCGCTCGTTCTTTGTTCCGCAGGCTCAAGCCAATGAGTTTGTGATTGGGTTCCGGGATCGGATGGACGAGCGAATGGATTGTTCCAGAGCCATCAGGAACGATCGCTACATGTACATTCGCAATTTTGTACCGGATCGCCCTCAAGGTGCTTATTTGAACTATATGTTTCAGACACCTACGACGCGCGAGTGGTTTAGGTTGTTTCAAACCGGCGAGCTCAGTGACAAGCAGTCTGCTTTTTGGCGTCCTAAACCGGTCGAGGAGTTCTACGATATCCAAGCCGATCCGCATCAAGTGGAGAATTTGGCAGGCACTACCGATGTTCGCTTGCAGCGAATCCGAGAGGAATTAGCGAGTCGACTGAAATCGCACATGCTCGACGTCGGAGATTCTGGTGCGATACCAGAGGGATGGTTGACTCACCGTCAACCGCCGGACCGATCGGCGGCCATCGAGGCGGCTTGGAAATCAGGAAATGAATTAATCGAATTAGAAGTTGGGCTGGAGGACGAAGCTCAGTTGGGGGTTCAAAAGGAAGCTTTGGAACAACTCAAACTAATGCTTCAAAGCAATCAAGCGATTGAAAGGTATTGGGGTGGGGTTGCTGTTCGGAGGCTTGCGCAGTTAGGCCAAGCTGTGCCGCTGCGTGAGTCTTTGTTAAATTTACTCAACGATCCTGTATTAGAAATCCGCAGTGTTGTTGCAGAAGCGGTCTTTCTAATGGAGCCTTCCGGGGAGCGAGCGGGCAGAGCGGTCGAAGTGTTGGTAGAGATTGTCGAGCAGCCGGAAGCGAGTTGGGGGGCTAGGGTTCTTGCGCTCAATGCCCTTTGTGACATTGTTGCAGAGCGTGACATTGCAGAGCGTCAATTTGCAGAGCGTGACATTGGGGCGAGTCGGAGTATGGTTTCGAGAGTGCAAAGCGTGTTTGAGAAGGATGGGAGTAAGTGGAAACGTGGGTTGCCGTCTCGCTATCATGAATATGCCGAACGCCTTGTTCAAA
>JBJONT010000418.1:0-10746 GCA_046051705.1 Planctomycetota bacterium
GACGGTACGACGTCGCGCGGTGCTTTAGCGGTTGGGTTGCCCGAGGGTAAGGATGCTGAGATTGTTCAAATGGTTTTGGGAATGTTAGGTGTTACTCAGTGTCGCTATGAGTCGGGGAAATTGCAGTGGGGGCAGGATGTTAGTGCGGTTGAGCAAGTGCAAGTCTTGGCGGCATTGGAATCGGTGCGTCGGATGCATAGCAAGGTGGGAGCGAATGAATTGTCTGGCGAGAGTATGTTTGATTTCAATGATCCGGCGGCCTGGTATGCAGCTTATGAGTTGGTGCACAATCGCATGCCTATGGATGCGATGTTGTTAGAAGAGAGGCCGGTGGTCGAGATTTTGCAGCGGGTGGCGAAGGGTGTTGGGATTGATTTATTGATGGACTGGCCGATGGTGTGGTCCCATGGATTGCATCCGAATCGTATGGGGCTGACTTTGTTACGGGGTAGGTCCTTTTTGGAAATTGCGCAGAGGATAATGGATGACTATTCGTTGGTGTTGGTACCGTTGGGGCGAAAGACTTGGGTACTGACCACCGAGCAGCAGCGGCGGGGGATGGTCAGGTTGGTTGTAGTGCGGCCTGGTGGTGGAGTTGCGGACATGATGGTAGCGATGCGTGGGTTGGTGCCGCGCGGTGAGGATGGTAGGTCGTTGTTTCGGGCGGTCGATGTGCCTGGGGGAGATGGGTTGGTGATGTTGCGAGTTGCGCCTCCTTCGATTTCGCAAATGCGCGATGAGGAATTGCGAAGCAGTTTTGGGTTGGGTGAAATCAACGCGGTGCAAGAATAGGGGGTGAGGAGCGATGACTGGATTTCTTTGGGGAGATGAGGCAGAAGAGTTTTTCAAGGGCCCGAGGGAGCGAAAGGAGAAGCCTGGGGAGACGGAAGAGAGTCCGCTTAGCGTCACTGAACTGACTGCATGGATCAAACGGACGCTTGAGCAAGGTATTCCTCGCTTTTGGATTGTCGGTGAAGTCAGCAGTGTTGTGATCTCTGGAGCGGGACACGTTTACTTAACGATCAAGGATGCGAACAGTCAGATAAGTGCTGTTGTGTGGCGGTCGACTTGGGAGAAGTGCAAATTTGAGTTGCGTGAGGGAATGCAAGTTCTGGGGATGGGGAAGCTGGACGTGTATGGGCCCAGGGGTAGTTATCAGTTGGTGTTGCAGAAGTTGGAGCCACAGGGGCTAGGGCCGTTGCAAGTAGCTTTTCGCAAGCTGTATTTACGGTTGGAGGCCGAGGGTTTGTTTAGAGTTGAGAGAAAGCGAGCTTTACCTAGTTATCCTCGTCGGATTGGATTTGTCACGAGTCCGCAAGGGGCGGCGATACATGATTTTCTTGAAGTGCTCCGCAGGCGTTGGCCGCAGACGGACGTGTTGGTAATTCCTGCACGGGTACAAGGTGTGGGGGCGGCTGAAGAAGTTGCATTGGGAATAGAGTTAGCCAATAGAATACGCCCATCGCTGGATGCGTTGGTAGTAGGACGCGGAGGTGGTTCGATTGAGGATTTGTGGGCTTTCAACGAAGAGGTCGTTGTTCGGGCGGTGGTTGCGAGTCGGTTACCGGTGGTCTCGGCGGTTGGGCATGAAATCGATGTGACTTTATGTGATTTAGCGGCAGACGTGCGAGCTCTGACGCCCTCTGAAGCAGCAGAGCGATTGGTGCCAAGTGCTGACGAGTTGCGAGTGTCGCTTGAAGAGTTGCGATTGCGGATGATGCGATGGGTGGGAAATCGAGTAAGAGAACTTGAGGGGAAGCTGCAAGGACTGGAGAGTCGGCCTGTGTTTGTTCAGGCAGATGGAATGTTGGATGGGAAAGTTCAAAGGCTCGATGAGATCGAGTATCGGTTGCGGGAGACTTTTTCTCGACAGTTTGAATTGCGTGTGCATGGATTTGAAAAAGCAGCGCAGCGGCTCGAGAGTGTTAGTCCATTAAGAACTTTGGCCCGAGGTTACACGTTGACTACGGATGCTCAGAGCCATGCACTTGTCAGTAGTGCTCAGGACGTCAAGGCTGGTCAGCGACTGAGAACAAGGGGCATTGATGGTAGTTGGGTATCGGTGGTCGAGAGGGTGGAAAGCGAAGGGTTGGCTATCGATGGATCAAATTGAGCGACTGCGGTGGTTGGATCGAACGGTGGTCTGGCATGCATTCTCGCAGATGGCCGAGTACGACGGTTTGATCATCGAAGAGGCACAGGGGTGTTGGTTGACCGACATTGAGGGGAGGAGTTACCTCGATGCTGCGAGTTCGTTGTGGTGTAACATGTTTGGGCATAGAGTGCCTGAGATCGATCAAGCGATTCAGGAGCAGTTGGGTAAGGTTGCGCACGTGACGAATCTGGGGATGAGTCATCCGACGACGATTCGTTTGGCGGAGCGGCTAGTTGAGGTAGCAGGCAGAGGGCTTGAGCATGTCTTCTTTGCAGGCGATGGAGCATCGGCGGTAGAAGTCGCGATGAAGATGGCTTATCAGTACTGGAGACAGATTCCGGGATCACATGGTGGGCGAACGAAGTACTTGACATTGGGGGACGCGTATCATGGGGACACGCTAGGGACGGTAAGCCTTGGCGGGATTTCGCGCTTTCAGAAAATGTTTGAGCCATTGCTTTTTGAGGTGGTTCGCGGACCTTGTCCGGATCGTTCGCGGCGGCCTGAAGCGATGAGTGAGTCCGAGGTGTGCGAGTATTACTTGGAAGAGTACGCCAAATTGCTCGATGCGCATGCAGGGGAGATTGTGGCGGTGGTGGCTGAGAGTTGTATTCAAGGAGCGGCTGGTTTTGTCATGCAACCGCGTGGGTTTTTGCGTGGATTGAATCAACTCTGTAGGGAGCGAGGAGAGTTATTGATTCTTGATGAGATAGCGGTGGGAATGGGGCGAACTGGCAAGATGTTTGCTTTTGAGCACGAAGAATTCGGAGGGGAGCGGCTGAGCCCGGATTTTGTATGCTTGGGTAAAGGGCTTACGGGTGGCTATTTAGCCATGAGTGCAACGTTAACAACACGTTGTGTGTGGGAAGCTTTTTTAGGGAGAAGGGAAGAGGGCAAAGCTTTCCTGCACGGTCATACTTATGGGGGGAATCCGTTGGCGGCTGCGGCCGGGAATGCGGTGTTGGATTTACTTCAGGGGCGGGTGGGATTGAAATTGATTGAAAAGCGAGGGATTGAATTCGGGAAAAGGATGGAGGCTTTGCGTGGTGGGAGGGGGGTGCGCGATGTGCGCAGTTTAGGAATGATGGGAGGAATAGAGTTTCATCGAGATCCGGCAGAAAATCGGGTGGGAAGCGAGAGTAGCCGGATCTGCAAGAGAGTATTGAACGATGGAGTTTGGCTACGTCCTTTGGGGGACGTCATCCCGGTATTACCCCCGGTGGTTCTCGAAGATTTCGGAGCTTTGTTTAGCATTTTGGCTTCCGCTTTGGACTTGTAGTTTCACTCAATCGAACCGTATTTCTTACCAGGGTTTGCGTAAATCTACGCGAGTGACTTTGTAAAGGTGATTTTGCAATCATTTCGGAAATATTTTTTTTGAAACACCTCATTAACGATTCAATCTGTATTGTCGTTAAAGAAGTCTCAATGCTACTGTCGAAACCTGTTTCAAGTCTTGAGTAGGTTCATGGTTACCCGGGTCGTCCGTCCAGGACCAACTCAACCTGGGAGGAAAGGTGATAAGCATGAGGTTTATTTTTTGTGTTGTGGCTTTAGCCACTATCTTTAGTAACGTTGCATCGGCCGGGACGTTTATTGCAACGATGTCCGGAGCGCAAGATGCTTCCGGTACGGTAATTCGCCCATCGGGAACTTTTCCCGGAAGCATGTACAACAGTTTGACCACCAGTCGAAGTGGTTATGGAAGTTTTGCGACCAATTCAGTTGGAGCTTACGCAATTAACTATGAAACTGCGTTTGACGGTACTCCGAGCAGTCAGGTTGTTCCGAACGCGCAAGTGCGGACGGATTCGTCGACATTCCAAGTTGGAGATAGTCGTTACTTGAACTTGACCACTTATTCTGGGATGTTGAATCCCACTGGTGCTTCGAGTACTCGCAATGCATTTGTGGTTGCATTCCGTTACAAGGTAGATGCAAACTTTGATTACATTTACAACGCCACTGTCAATCAAGACAACTTGGCGGCGATCAATGCGGCCAATCCAGGTCACGGTTCACGGACTTACGGTATTTACAAGAGTGCGGATTTGACACGACCTGTCTTGGCAGATGCAGGCGTCTACAAGTTGGCTAGCAACATCCAGTATTATTTGCTGGTTGAGCATGAGAGTGGAAGCCGCTTGTGGAGTCAGAGTCTGACCGGTGCGAACTTGATTTTCAAGCTTGATCAATTCAACACCGGAGCGCAAGTACCAGAGCCAGGGACGATGGCAGTCTTTGGTTTGCTGGGGCTTGCAGGTGCTGCATCGAAATTCCGCCGCAAGAAATAGTTGTTCCTGCAAGGCGATTGAAATTCTAAAAACCCTCGCGAGAAGCGAGGGTTTTTTTGTTGTCAGCGGCTTGGGATTTCGTGTTTGCGGCAATAAGGTCGGATAGATCGTTAAGGTTTCATAAGACTCCGTTGGAAAGCGACTCTTTTGGCTTTACCGGTTGGATCGATGTCGTAGAGTTTGTAGTGAGGTGGCGAGCGTCGTGTTGAGGGGGCGTTGGCGAGAGGGAAGGGGGAGGAGATGCAAGCAGTAATACTGGCTGGGGGACTTAGAACGCTTTTAGCGGCGGCTGCATTGCTTTGTCCGAAGCCGATGATGGAGGTGGGGGGTAAGCCGATGCTTTGGCACGTCATGAAGTTACATTCACATCATGGGGTGAACGATTTTGTGGTTTGTGCTGGTTGTAAGGGGGGCAGGTTCCATGTGCGTTTTGCAAATTACTTCTGGCGCAATTCGGTTGTGATTTTTGATTTGGACTTTGATGGTCGACACCATCGCACGCTTTGTGCGTTGGATTGGGGGTCGTAAATGAATGATGCGGGAGCGGGGCGAGGAGAACGATTCGCAGAGAAATTACTTTCGGGGCCCATGAAAGGGGTGCTCGGGATTATGCGTCGGAATTTGGGGGCAGCCGTTGGCTTGAAGCTCCTTTCGATGGTCTTGCAGTTTTCGTTATTCCCGATGTTGATTCATGAGTTGGGTAAGGCTGAGTATGGGGTTTGGGTGGTTTTGCAGTCGACGATCTTTTGGTTTACGTTGTTGGATCTAGGCGTGGGGATGGGGTTGCGTAACAAGTTGATTGAGTCCCTTAATTTGGATCAATCCCAGCGAGCGAGGGGATATCTTTCCTCAGCGATGGTAGGGCAAGCATTGGTGTGGATTGGAGCCTCGTTGTGTGTTGGGTTTATTTTATTTGGTCTGGGTATTGAGTGGTCGCAGTGGTTTCGAAGTACGACGAGTGATCAAGCGTTGGCGGTCGCGATTTTCTTGAGTTTTCTCGCGTTGGCCTGGAATCAGTGTTTAGGGGTCACGAATGCGATATTAATAGCCAAGCATTGGAATGGGTTGACATCGGTAGTAAGTGTATCGGCGACTTTAGCGATGTTGTTTTATGTGATCGCAGCACGTCGATTGGAATGGGACTTGAGTCTACCGCGATTGGCTTTGGTCAATTTGATGACGTATGTCGTTGCGCACTGTTTGCAGGCTTGGTATGTGTTTCGTCGATGTCCTGAGTTGTTCCCTAGGTTCAGTGAGTATCGATTTGGGGTTTATCGTGAGGTGTTGTTATTGGGTGGTCAGTTCTTGGTGTTGGAGTTGACCTATTTGTTGATATTTATGACTGACCGGATGATTGCCTTGCGATATTTGGGACCGGAGGTAGCGACGGAGTACGATATTGTTCTTCGATTTGTCGGGTTGGTTACGACGGGTTATTCGATGGTTATCGGGCCGATGTGGAGTCTAGCGGGAGCGAGTTGGGCGAAGCGGGATTTGGTTGGATTGCGGATGTTGCGACGAATCGTCTTGTGGGTGATGATTCCGTTTTGGATCGGTGCTGTGGGGTTGGCTTTGGTGATGAATGAAGTGATTCGTCGTTGGATCGATCCGACCATTTCGCTTGACCGCAGTATGCTCGTGCTGGTCGTCATTTATGCATGGACGGTTATTTGGTGTGGGGCACATGCATCGTTGCTAAACGGTATCGGTCGGGTACGCGAGCAGATGATCTGTGGCGTGTTGGCTTGTTTTATCAATGTGCCGTTGGCAATTTATTTGTGTGGATTTGAGAGTTTGGGTGGTGGGGGGATTTTGCTGGCGAGTATTGTCTCGTTATCGTTGTTTGGGGTTGTCGGACCTTTGGTGTGGCGTGATTGCCAAAGGGGGCTTGAAAGCTGATGCGAGTCTCGACGGTGATTCCAGTCTACAATCGACCAGGCTTGGTAGGTCGAGCGATAGAGAGTGCGATGGCGCAGGATATCGATGGTCACGAGATCGTCGTAATCGACAATTGCAGTACGGATTTGACGTGGCAAGTTCTGGGCGGCTACGCTCAGCGAGACGAGCGTATAAGGTGTATTCGCAACGATTCAAACATCGGCCCGGTGCGCAATTGGCTTAAAGGGGTGCAAGCGGGACTTGGGGAATACTGTCACTTGTTATTTTCCGATGACACGATTGAGCCGCATTTTTTGCGAAGGTCCTTAGAGTTATTTGACTCGCGAACGGGGTATGTTATTTCGGGGCATCGCAAGTGTCATGATGGGGTTGAGGTAGGCCGCTCGACTTTTCAGCAGCAAGCCGAGATCAGGAGTGAAGAGATTCTCGAGTCGATCGTCTTCAGCAATCCGAAGCGGATTCAGGTGATTAATCCAGTTGGGGTTTTATTTCGGCGCAGCGATTTGATCGAAGCGATTTCACCGGAGATAGAGAATCCATTTGGGATAGATTTCAATGGGCACGGGGCTGGGCCCGACATGTTGTTATTCGCGATTGTTGCGAGTCGTTATGAGCGGGTTCGGTGCATTGATGCGCATTTGGCTGTGATGCACTCGCATCAGGGGTCTATAACGGTACAGTCGGGGGATTTGCGATTTCCGCGAGAGTGGGCGCGGTGGTATTTCGTGCAGAAATTTTGGCCTGCTGTTACCGAAAGATATTTAGCAGCATTGTGGGTACAATGTTGGCGGAATTCCCAGTTGAGGCCAATACTTGCTGAGATTCGTCGGGTGAAAGTTGCGAGGCCGCGGGCGCGTTTGGTGATCGATTATTTGTGGAAGAAGCTGGTATCCAGGAGGGGACGATGAGTCGATACGACGCAGGGGTAGGTAGTGGACGGGGATGGGTGGATGCCGGCAGTTTGACGGGGCAATCAGACTTGGCGAGTCCGTCGGGCGGTAGTGGCTCATCCGGCGTTGGGATGCCGGCTGGCGTTCGGGAGTCAGCCAGTGGCGAGAATCGTCTCGGAGGGCGTGGAGTTCGCCGGCAGGGAGCTGAGGTGGATGTATGGGGAAGCGTCTTTGATCGTCGCAACATCATTCCGTTTTTAACGGCTTCTACGATGGTCATCCCGATTACCTTGGTGGGCACGTTCCGGCTTGGGGAGATTTTGATCCTTCTTTTGTTTCCGTTTTACATTCGTTCGATGATGCAAGCGATGCGCAATCGGGAAGTGTCCTTGCTGATGATAGGGGGGATCCTATGGTTTGTATCTCAAGTGCTCAGTGACTTGGTCAACGGAACACCTTCATCGAAGTATATTCGCGGG
Source organism: Planctomycetota bacterium (assembly GCA_046051705.1). Taxonomy (GTDB): domain Bacteria; phylum Planctomycetota; class Planctomycetia; order Pirellulales; family Pirellulaceae; genus JBKCUI01. Next base: position 7,718 of record JBJONT010000418.1, read on the forward strand.
TGGGGGAACATTGGATTAACGATGATGAATTTCCTCTTTTACTGCGGCTTGTATCGAGACAGGTATCGCAGTCATATAGGGACGATTATCGGAATGGCCTTCGGGGGGGCATTTGGGGCATTTTATTTGTATTTCTTTGGGGATAAATCGCAGGTAAATCCCGAGCAATTGTGGGACTTTTACGTATCTGCTTGGGCGTATCCTTGTTTTGGTTTTTTGGCTTATGCGGCTTTTGGTAGGTTTCCATGGTTGGTCATAGGTGCAGGGTTGGTTTATGGGATTGTTGGGAATATTTATGGTGGAAGGTCGGATGGGCTGATCGCTTTGTCGAGCACGATGATCTTTGGTTATTTGTGGTATAGCTTGCTTAGTGGTCAGAAGGATTTGAAGTATTTGTTTCGCAATGGGGCGGTGTTAGCTGGGTTGTTAATGATCCCGTTTTTTCTTTTGTATGTTCATTATGCGCAGAGTGGGGTGTTGGGTAAGACGGCCAAGGTTCAGATTGATTTAGCCAGAAATCCTTACAATCCAATTGAGGTGTTATTGTTGGCTCGCAATGAATCGGTGATTGCGATTGATGCGATTGCGGAGAAACCGTTGCTTGGGCATGGTTCGTGGGCGAATCCGATGCATTTGCGCAAGCTCTACTTATTGAAAATGCGTGAGATCTACGGGGCGAAAGCGCCGAAGACTTTGGTGCACGACGTTTTGCCGGTGCACTCGGTATTGCTTGGTGCTTGGGTGTTCAGTGGGTTGGTTGGGTTTCTATATTGGGTTTTTGTTATTACGCGAACGCTTGTATTAACTGATAGGATTTTGCGATTTGGATCTGTAGCGATGGTTTCGATTGCGGTGGTGTATTTGCCGTTTTTTTGCTGGCACGTGATGTTTTCACCCCACTCATTTGCTCGATTTGTTTGGCCGTCGGCAATGGCTTTTTTGGCGTTTGCGTCTTCGGACCGCAGTCGATTCGTACAAGCCAGCAGAGTGGTGTAATCGATGGTCAATCGCAGAATATTGTTCGTTGCGTTTGGGGACCTAGCCGGGACGTCGTGTTTACGCGCGGTTCAGTTAGCCAAAGGATTGCTTGAGCTTGGTTGGGATGCGAGGTTAGCGGTGCCGGATTGCGATTCGAATCGACGCCACGGCGGCCAGTGCGGTTTAGAGCCTGAGTACTTTGATGCATCGCACCGTGGATTCCTCGGCGGAGTCAGTAAGTTGATACGAGGGTCGGGTGAATTTGTCCATTTGCTTAATCCCAAAGAGAAAGCGATGGCAATGCTAGGTGTTCAGTCAATCGGGCTCAATCGGGGAGTGAGATTTGTATTGGATTGGGAGGATTGGTCGACTTTTTGGGAGACTCGCAGTTCTGTTCGAAGGTACAAAGAATGGCGGGAGGGATGGTTGATCAAGCGGGCGGCGTTGGTGGTGACGGCAAGTAAGTGGTTGGGGGATTACATTCAGGAGCGATACGGTAGGGATTCGTTGTACTTACCTTACGCTTGCTTGCCGAAAGCGTTTCCGGAGGATGTCTCGGATGCGGAGTTGGGGGTGATTGTTGGGATGGGGAATTTATATTCGAGTTGGGATCATGATTTGTTGGTTGAGGCTATCGGAGAATTAAAGTTGCGAGGAGTGGAGCCGAAGGTGCGATGGATTGGGGATGGGGAGGATATGGAGCGGACTCGCAATCGAGTAGCTCAGCTTGGGTTGAGTCGATTTGAACTACCTGGGTATTTGGGGTGGGAAAAGATGCTAGAAGAATTGCGAGGGGCGCATAGTATTGTCTTCCCAATACGTAATAAGCCATTGAATTTAGCTCGTTGCCCATTCAAGTGTTTTCAATTTGCGCAGGCTCGCCGTCCGGTAATCACATCGGATGTAGGTGAAGTTCGGGCGATACTGGGTGATTTAGCGACTTATGTTGAGCCGACTGTTACGGGGTTGGCGGACGGTATTGCGTCGAATGTCCAAGGTGCTCGATTGCCGGATGTCGCCTATGATTTGACTTCGCATCGATGGGAATTGAGAGCTTTGGAATTGTCGAAAGCGTTGGAGGCATTGAGTTGAGTATCGAGCGCATGAAGGTGGTCGTATTATGGACTCATGTGTCGAGTTACATGGGTGCTTGTTGGCGCGCGCTCGGGGAGTATGAAGATATTGAATTGAGTGTCTTAGCATGGCGTACGAGCTTAGCTCAAAACAACGTAGCTTTTGATGATCGCGTAGTAGTGGGGGTTCCTCGTATCGAGTTGGTATCAGATCAAGATACTCTGTTGGGTGAAAAGGTTCGTTCGTTGTTGACGCGTGAGCGTCCTGATGTGGTTTTGGTTGCTGGTTGGGGGACGAAAGCGTACAGGCAGGAGCTTACAAAGTTTTGCAAGGAGCGTTGGCAGCAAAATAAAGGTTGGAGGCCGAGAGTGCTAATGGGAATGGATACACCTTGGAGAGGTGGGTGGCGTCAGTATTTCGCGAAGGTGGCTTTGGGGAGGTATTTCAAGAGTGTTGATGGGGTGTTGGTCGCTGGGGTGGGAGCTCAGGAGTATGCGAGACGGTTAGGGTTTTCGCAGGATCGCATCTATCGGGGGTTATACGCTTGGGATGAATCGATGGCTTTGCGTGTTGATAGGATCGAAGCGCCAGGCCAAGCATTCTTATTTGTTGGGAGGTATGTTCCAGCTAAGGGGTTAAATGTGTTATTGGATGCTTACGAAATTTATCGGCAGCGAGTAGAGGAGCCTTGGGAATTGCGATGTTGCGGCGCTGGGCCGATGGGTGAATTGATGGTAGGGCGCGAAGGGGTAGTGGATTATGGGTTCGTGCAGCCAAATGATTTGCCTTTGAAATTCTCAAATGTGGGGGTATTTGTATTGCCGAGTTTGTATGAACCTTGGGGGGTTGCAATCGCAGAGGCGATGGGGTGTGGATTACCGGTGATTTGTACGGATCGCTGTGGTGCTGGCTGGGACTTGATTGAGGAGGGGATTACAGGTTGGAGGATTAGGTCTGGGGACGTGGAAGCTTTAGCG
>JBJONT010000419.1:0-13615 GCA_046051705.1 Planctomycetota bacterium
AGGTTGCTTTCGATTACGAGCACGAGCACCGTTTCACTGAGCACGAGCACGGCGCTGTAAAACCGATACGAATCAAAACAGCAACTAAAATTCCCGAAGAACCGTTTATCTTGTAATCTTGGTTTTTCTCCCCATTGTCTTACCCGTACCCGTACCCGTACCCGTACCCGTGCTCGTGCTCGTGCTCGTGCTCGTGCTCGTACCCGTGCTCGTGCTCGTCCTCAGATACCAGAACCAGTTTTGTTGCATTCAAAGTCAGGTCATGTGCTGACCGAACGTAACACCCGTACAGGTTGCTTTCGATTACGAGCACGAGCACCGTTTCACTGAGCACGAGCACGGCGCTGTAAAACCGATACGAATCAAAACAGCAACTAAAATTCCCGAAGAACCGTTTATCTGTAACCTTGATCAATCTCCCCACTTCTCCTTGCGAGTGATTTAAACCACGCTCGCGTGCAATGTCTGGCGTAAAGCGTCTCTAATATAGGTCTATATCAACGACGTCCTTTTGCGGCTATGCTGAAGCGAATTCCAAACGGAGTCTTCATGCCGCTTTTGATCCACGTATCGTCATGATTCGAGACACTCTCAACCCACTCTCCCGCCACGCGGTCGCAAGACGCATCTACCCACGTACTCGGGTTGTTGCCGCGCTCTACTTCAAGCTCTGCGACACGCTCTACTACAAGCTTTATTGGGCGATTTGCTTTGCGATTTGCTGGCTGAGCCTTTCGCATTGTTGTTGCGTCTTGGCTCAAGACAATGCTGTTGTTCGAGATATCGATATCGGAATTCCCGCTTATACCAAGTCCCCCGATATCATCTGGATCGAATCTTTCATCGAGCAGAAGGTACCTAACTCAGATCCGCAACTAGCAGCGGCGATTTGCGAATTTCGGTTTGATAGAAGCTCGCAGGATTCGAATGCCCAAGCTCAATGGATGATGCTTTGGATGCACGCGATCAGCGGCGATCGAACGCTGAAAGTCGATTGGAGCAATGCAGAAGAAGACCTGCAAAACTGCATCGAAGACCTTGAGCGACTCTCTGGTAAGCTTGCTCAATCCCCTCGGTTCCCTTGGGTTCAGTGGAAGAAGAACTGGTGCCGGAATCTGCTTAACCAACACGCCCTCGCAGCCTCTCAAGCCGTACCCGGTCGCCGGGCGCTGCATGAATGGTTGCTCCAATCGATCCGCATCGGGCTCGATCAATGCGAATCTCTTGAAGCTGCTGTTTCGAAACTCAAACCCGACAAACCGAACAGTGCCTCCCAAGGAAAAATCACTTCGACAGAGATCCTCGATCTTCTCGGTGAAATCGAATTGCTTCGAGCAGACTTGCTGTACCAACGCTGTGAAGCGTATCCGCCGAAGAGCGATGATCGCATCGCTGCTGCAACGGAGATGCTCACCGCGATCGACCAAGCCGCCGCGCGATTGCCGAGCACCTGGGCCCACTTGCCCTTATTGGAAATGGCGAGAGCCGAAGCGGAACTGCAACTCGATCGCACGCAGTCTGTAGAGCTTGCTCTAGCAAAACTCTGGAAATCTCTCGAAGGACGCTCGAGCCCCGAAGCGACTCAGTGGCGAATGCGACTTGCAAGTCTCGGTGCACGCGCAGCTCGCAACTCTGAAAAGCTTGATATGGCCGAAGCTTGGCTCAAACGTGTCGGTAATTGGGAGTCGTCACCCGAATTGGCTGTCGAGTTCTTCGCAATCCAACTTCAACGCTCTTCGACCGAGACTCAAAACAACGTCGCGAATCCTGAAGCTGTTCTTAAGCTCAAGCAAACGATTGCTCAGCGATTTGGGAAGTATTGGGAACAGCGCATGGATGCCATCCTTGTCTCTGAACCACGCTGGAAATCGCAACTAGGAGATGTTGTTTCCAAGGCAGATCCCTCTGGTGGCAAGACGAATGATTTGACAGGCCGAGCTAATTCGATGAACCCCGCCAATGCGAAAGCGGCTATTGAGTTGTTTCGGATCGAAGCGCGACAAGCGATCGCGGCAAAGAACATAGCGTTAGCAATCGAGAAGTTACAGCAAGCCGAGTCGGCGGCATCGAAGATCAACGCGACAAGCGATGCATTCGGACTTGCGATGCAAATTGCTGCACTCCTTGAACAATCAGGAGAGAAAATCCCAGCCGCAGATGAATTCTATCGGGTCGCGATCAGCTATCCGGACGAACCGAAAGCATCTGCCGCCGCTTTGATGTCCGCTTGGTTGCTGAAAGATCCCGACCCGAGCCTTGATGCCGAAGAGCGTGAGTTGCAGCAAGCTACTATGCAACAACGATTGCGCGATACCGCTTTGCAATGGCCGAAAACCTCTGCTGCTCGTAGCGCCATCTCTATGTTGGAGCCGCAGTGGATCAGCAAAGGCGATCTAGCGATGTGGATGGATTTCTGGCGAGACCTTGTTCGCAACCACCCCTCAACCGATCATATCGGGCTCGCAGCGAAACGTTGGCTTTGGTTCTCCCTGGTGACCCAAGAAGATTGGTTGGAGAAACCCATCGGCGACGCGGCGAAAGTCTCTCGTGCGGGGGATGAATTGCAACAAGCGATCCTGGAAACTGCTGGTGACAATCGGAAATCGTGGGAAGCTTGGTTTGCGAGTCTGCGATCGAATCGCCGTTGGTCGCCAAGAAACACAGCATCCTCTCATTCCGCGATCGAAGAACTACTCGTTGCATCGAAGTTCGAACAAGGGGATGATCCGATCGGCTCTTGCGCACTCGCTTGGAATCAGTGCGAGACGGACTGGCAAGCTTTAGCGCCAGCTTCCGGAATCCAGCCCAGTTCGATTCTTCCAGAGTTGGTAAAACTGCGCGCGGTTCTCGGAGAGAGTGTTTCCAAAGGGCCTGTCATCGCGAGACTCGATCGCTGTATTGATCTGTATACGATTTGCTCGAGTCCGGCGAAGCTACGAGATGGGCTAAGAGAAGCAAGAAGCAAAACACCGAAGAGCTTGTGGTGGGTCTATCGCTCTGCGAAAACGCTTGCCGCTACGCCGGAAGCGACCGAAGAAGCGGTGGGGCTTTATAGGCAAATGGCTACGGGTGTTCCCGCCGGAAGTGAGCCATGGCTCGAAGCGCGCGCACGAACCGTCGAGATTCTTCGCAAGCAAGGTAAGGAAGAGCAAGCCAACCAGTTGCGTGATTTGGTATTCGCGACTGCGACGAAATTAGGTGACTCAGGGGAATGGCGCGAGCGATTCAATCGGCAATGAAGACATTTTGAAACACAGAGGCACAGAGGTCACGGAGATTTCTCTGTGCCTCTGTGCCTCTGTGTTTCCAATTACCGCGCCGTCGGGAACAGCAGCTTCTCAATCACAACGCGAGCGATATCGACTTGAAGGCCCGCTGCGGTCCCTTTCCAACCCGGAACCGCGTTGACTTCTAACACCAAGTCGTTCCCATGAGCATCGGTTAGCAAATCGACACCAGCCATCCAAACACCCACCGCTCGGCATGCTTGGAATGCCATCGAGACTTGTTCGAATGTCGGCTCGTGCGCGATCGCTTGTGCACCTCGGGAAACATTCGTCCTCCAATCTCCCATGCTTTGTCGTTTCACGCAGAAAACAGCGTCGTCGATGACGAGTAGTCGCAAATCGTAACCCGGTCCTTCGATGTACTCCTGACAATAAATCACACTTCGAAGTTGCTCGAGTGTGGAGAAGACTCGCCAAGCTAGGTCGGGGTCCGAAACCCTCATGATGCCTCGTCCTTCCCCGCCGAACACCGGTTTGACAACAGCATCGCGACCGAGCGATTCCCAAGCCTCCATCGCTTGATCTCGCGTTTGGCAACAGAGAGTTCGCGGGATCGGTAGCCCCGCTGCACGAACCTTTTCAAGCGTCAGCCATTTATCGATGGCAATCTCAAGCGACCGTGGTGGATTGATGACTCTGATTCCCGTTTGCTGCGCCACGTGCAACGCATTCATCCGAAAAATAGTCTGCTCCAATGACCCTAGGGGCATGGTTCGCACAAGCAACGCGTCAAAAGATTCTTCCGCGAGATTACCGAACCCTACGGTGCTTGTCGGGCCACCACGATAAGCCACATGCAGGTCACTGAAGGATAACGGGCTGATCGAGATTGGTTCTGACCAATGAGGTAGCGCTATCGCTCGCTGCAAATCGCGAAAGTACCATCCGTCTGCCGATCCCAACCATCCAATTTTTTTCATCGAGCCTTGTCTTGTCTCTCACAGAATGTGCATTCGCTGCGTCAAAAAGTTCGCTGCAGTGCTTTTTGTATGATGCTGTGTGTTTGGTGTAATGCTGTGCTTTGTTACTTTGCTGATTAGCTTTAGGGATGAGCTTTAGGGACTGATCATCCCGGCAGGGCGTAGTCCCTTGCCAGTCGTCTTGGTCAACGAGTCGCCGAGCTCATCGCGGCCGCGTTCGGCAAGCTTCATTAGGCGTTCGAGGACTTGAGGGTTCGTCGAAGCGACGTTCGTTTGTTCCGAAAGGTCATCACCAAGGTGATAAAGTTCGGGGCTTGTGATTTTGATTGTCCGTGATTTGCCCGGCAAGCCCGCCGATCCGACTTCGTTCGGATCGTAACAGTAGGCATCGTGAGGCAAGATCAGTTTCCAAGGTCCGCTGCGAAGAGCTTGTAGTTCACCATTTCGGTAGTAGTGATAGAAGACTTCATGCGGGCATTTCGCTTCAGGTTTGTTGGTTAGCAAGTCGAAAATGTCGAGACCATCGATAGGATGTTTCGGCAGGTCGGCACCGACGATCCTTGCGAGGGTCGGCAGCACATCGATCGTCATCGCCGTCTCGGATTGGGTGGTGCCGGCAGGAATGACTCCGGGCCACTTGGCAACCATCGGTACACGAATGCCACCTTCGTAAATGGTTCCTTTCCCATCCCGCAAGGGGCCTGCAGTTCCAGCATGTGGGCCATAAGTCAACCAAGGTCCGTTATCGCTGGTGAAGATCACAAGGGTGTTGTTTTCTAGATCGTTCTTGCGAAGTGTCTCGAGGATTCGTCCAACCGTTCCATCGAACTCTTCAAGCACATCGCCGTAGATCCCCGCAGGGGACTTGCCTGCGTAGTCCGCCCCTGCAAAGAGTGGCACATGGGGAAAGGTGTGAGCGAAATACAAGAAGAAAGGAGCTTGTTTCGACTCTTCGATAAAGTCCACGGCGAAGTCGCCGTACTGCTGTGTCAGTTTCTTTTGGTCTTCGCCGTCGACATCCGCATCGATGATCGTGTTATCGCGAAACAACGGCAGTTCTACAAACGTGCCCGGTTTAACTACTTTGCCATGTGGCCACATGTCGTTCGAGTAGGGCAGTCCAAGGTAGCGATCAAATCCATGTTGCAAAGGTAGAAATTGCTGATGGTGCCCTAGGTGCCATTTGCCTACTGCGCAAGTCTTGTAACCTTTTTCCCGGAGCAGCTCGGGCAAGAGGACTTCGTCGGCATGAATGCCATTCTTGCTGCCATGGTACAGAGCGCCGTGAATACGGATCCGATTCGCATAGCATCCAGTAAGGAGGCTTGCGCGCGAAGCGGAGCAGACCGGCTGCGAAGAGTGGAAATCGGTAAAGCGAATTCCATTTGCCGCGATGGAGTCGACAGCTGGCGTCTTCCAGCGTGTCTCCCCGTAGCACCCCAAATCCCCATAGCCTAAATCATCAGCGAAGATCAATACAATGTTTGGACGAGTCGGTAACGGCTTGTCGGTAGGACTGGTTTCCGATTGAGCTTGGAGTGTTGCAGTCAGGGTGGCGACAGCGAAGAATACAAACGCGCAAGCGGAAACGAATCGTGACACAATCAAAGCTCCTATGGGATCGGATCGTTGAATCGAGACGGTGAGATCACGTCAAGATTTAGATCACGTCAAGATATCGAATAAGACTCGGCCGTGAACATCGGTCAATCGCATGTCGCGGCCGCTGAACCGGAAAGTCGAACGGGTGTGGTCGAGCCCTAGGCAATAGAGCATCGTGGCGTGCAAGTCGTGCATCTCGCACTTGTTCTCGACCGCTTTGTAACCCCATTCGTCAGTAGCACCATAAACAGTACCACCGCGAACTCCACCACCTGCCATCCAAATCGAGAACCCAAACGGATTGTGGTCTCGGCCATCGGCACCTTGGGCGAAGGGAGTGCGGCCGAATTCACCTGCCCAGACAATAAGGGTCGAGTCGAGTAACCCACGTTGTTTCAAATCGGTCAAGAGCGCTGCGATGGGTTGATCGACAGCCAACGCATTTTGCGTGTGGCCGGCTTTGAGATTCGCGTGTTGATCCCATCGGTCGTGTCCGCAGTTAGGGCAGGTCAGTTGTATAAACCTTACGCCTCGCTCGACCAACCGCCGGGCCATCAAACATTCCCGTCCAAATGTTTTGGTCGGTCCGAATTCATGATCAAGCCCATACATGGTTTGCGTTTGAGCTGTTTCTTGGGAGATGTCGCAGACCTCTGGCACCGCCCCTTGCATCTTGAAAGCGAGTTCGTAGTTTGCGATTGCCGACTCTAAAGCGTCGTTCTCGCCGAAGCGTTCAAGCGTTTGGCGATCGAGTTGGCGCAAGAGATCAAGCTTGTGCTTTTGCAGTTCAGGGGTTGGCTCAAGTGGGCGAACGTTGGCCAAGCTGTTGCCCGATGGGCGAAGCACCGAACCTTGAAAGGTCGCTGGCAAGAACCCGCTGCCGAAGCAATCGAGACCTCCAGGAGGAATCAGACCACCATTGAGGATGATGAAACCTGGCAAGTCTTCGCATTCCGAGCCTAGGCCATAGGTGACCCAAGCTCCCATGCTGGGACGACCTTGAAGTCCATGTCCTGTGTGCAGAAAGTAATTTGCCGAAGTGTGCTCGGGGAACTTCGAGGTCATCGAGCGAACGACGGCCAAGTCATCCGCATGTCTGGCGATGTTCGGAAACAGGGTGCTTATCTCCATGCCGCTTTGACCATGTTTGTCAAAGGTCCATGGGGAACCCATAACTGTTCCGTTGTTGTTGAACTGCGTCGGTGCAACTTCGAACAGCTCGCCAGGGTTGCGGCCGTTGTACTGGGTCAGCAAGGGTTTTGGATCAAACGTATCGACTTGGCTAGGGCCACCGTCCATGTACAGGAAGATCACACTCTTAGCCTTTGCAGGAAAGTGCGTTCTGCCATCCTGGGCTTGGACGATCATCGAAGTCAGCGCCATGGCGCCGAAGCCGTTGGCGGATTGAGTTAGAAATTCGCGGCGTGTTACCATTGCAGATACTCTTCAAGTGATTCGCGAATCGAGTCGAGTTCCGGTTCGTAACCGGTCCAAAACTCGAAGTTGATAGCGGATTGTTGCGTAAGGACTTCGAGTTCATCGATCCATTCCAAAGCATACTGCTTGAGTTCGGCGATGCACTGCGAACGCTCTTTAGTCGCTTCAACCCAGCCAGTAGGAGGTGGGAGCAAGACCGCGACTGGGTGTGCGGCCCATATCGCGTCCTTGAAAATGCGATGCCGCGCTGCGGCACTCAATCCAATCATCGCATCGATATCTTCGAGAATCAATGCTCTTACCGGTCTTTCGGTCAACGATAAGTCGTCGAGCCTGAGTCTCGGTACGCTTGCCAACGGAGCGTCAAAATGGGAGTTTGCCGCCCCTTTACTCGTTTCCGTACCGAGCATCGTATTCGGTTTTGGGGAATCCTCGCCTAGCTCTTGTTCGGAATCCAACCCTGTCTGTAAATCACGCTTCGAGGTTGATTCAGGTCCCGATCCCGAGTTTGCCACAAGGTTGACTTCCGCGTTAGCAATCGGGTTAGCGATCGGACTTGCAAGCGGGGGGGGTGACACCTCTGTCACAGGCGGCGGATCGCCGATCAAAAAGACGCTGTAGTCGCCGGGAAATGCGTTCAAGGCGATTTGCAGGGCCGAGGCGAAGCGATCGCTTCCGAACACTCCGATCGACTGCGGCGCGAAAGACTCATCCTGCTCGACTTCGGATTCCGAAACCGATTTTGAGAAGCGATGTGTCAAAGCCCGAAGGACGGCCGGGCAAAGCGTTTCTTCGCCGATCCACTGCGACGATTCCCATTTTGCCACGTGGACTACACCCAGTGCCTTCGCACCGGGTGTGATCGAATCGAGCAAAGGCTGCACTGCCACCTGAAACGGAGGCAGGATCGCCGCACCAGCCATTCCCAAGGCTTGGATACCCCGAAAAGCTGTTTCGAACGACTCGGGGCTGACTTGAGATGTGAAAAAACGCCAGTCCAACTCCGCTTCTCGCGAAACTCGAGTCATGACGAATTGTGTCGGATTGCCCCCGACTGGGTTTCCCACACAAGCGATCAGCGGTTGGAGTACGCGTTCCAAACTCATGCCTACCCCTGTCCCCGGTTTGAGTGATTGACCCCGTTTAAATGAACGAACCCTCAATCCACTATAGCTTAATCCAATCCCCAGCCCTTTCCCAACCCATCCCCTACCCGGCAAAGTTGCATTTCAGCAACCAAACTGCCGACAACTACCTCGTAGCTGGGGGCTTGTGCAACCCGTCGATAGTCGCAAACCCTTGGATTTTATCGATTGCGGGGGCAAGACAAATTCGAAGGAAGTCCGTAGAATGGGCAATCTTTCCTAAGAAGTAGTTGCGTTACTAATCGAGATTTCGGAAAAAGAAAAACCAAACTAGAAAAAGAAAACTATCGTGGCATCCTACAAAACCAGTGACCTGCGCAAAGGCTTGAAAGTTCAAATCGACGGCGAACCTTATCTCCTCTCGGAAGTGAATTTCGTAAAACCCGGGAAAGGAAACGCCCTCTACAAATGCAAACTGAAAAACCTCATCCGCAACACGGTCTTGGATCGTACCCTCAAGGGTGGCGATGAATTGGAAGCCGCTGACGTCGAAGAACTCGAAACACAGTTCCTCTACAACCAAGCAGGTACCTTCGTGTTCATGGATAACGATTCCTTCGAACAATACGAATTGACCGCCGACCAAGTCGATGACAACTGGAAGTACCTCAAAGAAGGGATGCCAGTTGCCATGGTTCTCTTCAACGGGAATCCAATCACCCTGACCCCTCCTTCGCACGTAACATTGAAGGTTCTCGAAACCGAACCGGGCGTCAAAGGGGATACCGCAACTAGCGTTACCAAGCCAGCCAAGACTGAAACCGGTGGAGAGTTCCAAGTTCCCGGTTTCATCAGGGAAGGCAATGTGATCAAGATCGACACTCGTACGGGCGAATACGTCGAACGCGTCAGCATGGATTAATTCCATTTGGGTTATTCCAACTGGATTGATTCCATGTACTGGACGAAAGGTTCAAGGGTCCCCCCTCATTTCGCCCGCTTTGGTGATTCTCGGATTCGCGTCCTCGGCTAAAGCACTTTATGATGGAGTCCCAACCATGCACGGCCAGTCAATCAAGCACGGCAACCCATTTGCGATCTTCGGTCGCATCCACTCGCTGCGCAAGTGTTCTCGGATGGCACTTGCGCTTTGCTGTGCATCTATCTGTTGGGCCACAATCCCGTGCTCGGTGTTGGCTCAAGTCGCACGTCCGGGTAGCGATGTATACTCCGTCGAACGCGAACGACTGATCCGCAACGTTTTGATTCCCGGCGGGATCCGCGATCAACGCGTTCTAGACTCGATGGGCAAAACCCCGCGCCACGAATTCGTACCCCCGGAGTATGTGCGGCAAGCTTATCTCGATATCGCAATCGCGATCGGAGAGTCGCAGACCATCTCAAGCCCCTTTATTGTGGCGCAGATGACCGAGGCGCTTCAGCCAAAGGCGACCGACAAAGTCCTGGAGATCGGTACAGGTAGTGGCTACCAAGCGGCGATATTGAGCCCCTTGGTTAAAGATGTCTACACGATTGAAATCGTCCAAGACCTCGGCGAGCGAACAACGCAGCTTCTAAGTGACCTCGGTTATGCCAACGTCCATTGCCGAATCGGAGATGGCTTTAAAGGTTGGCCCGAGCAAGCTCCGTTCGACAAGATTATCGTTACATGCTCCCCGTCAGACGTCCCCAAGCCACTTGTAGACCAACTCAAAGAAGGTGGCTTGATGGTCATTCCCGTCGGTGAGCGCTACCAGCAAATGCTCTACTTGATGCGGAAGAAGGAAGGGAAGCTCGAGAAGGAAGCTCTGACGCCGACGCTATTCGTTCCGATGACAGGTGACGCTGAGAAGAACCGTAAAGTGCAACCTGATCCGACCCGCCCGGTGTTGCTGAACGCAAGCTTCGAAGAACCGACCATCCGCGACTTCCACATTCCCGGCTGGTACTATCAATTCGGTTGTCAGAGGGTTGAAGACATCGAAGCACCCTTTGGGAAATTCGTCGCTGAATTTCGCGGTACCGATTCCCAGTGGCCTAATATGCTCTTGCAAGGCATACCTATCGATGGCCGGGCCGTGAAGAAGCTCAAGCTTGGTGCTTGGATCAAGCTTGAAGACGTCAAAGTCGGGCGAGACCGTGAAAAGTCCCCGTCTGTGGCAATTCAATGGTTCGACGCCAACCGCAACCGTATCGGTTACAACTACGTTGGTGGTTTCAAAGGGACCCGCAAATGGAAGCTTGAGGAAAAAGTTTTCCAAGTCCCACCCGAGACACGCGAAGCGATTGTTTCGATCGGTATGTTCGGCTCCGAAGGAACCGCTTGGTTCGACGGAATAGTGTTTGAACCGCAGTGAACTTTATAAAAGCCCGCAAACCATCGGCAAGACCGTCGCATGTCTGAAGACAACTCCTACGATACAATCATCATCGGCGCAGGGATGAGCGGACTGGCCGCAGGCATCCGTCTGGCGATGTACGACCAGCGCGTGTGCATCTTAGAGAAACACTGGACCATTGGCGGGCTCAATTCGTTCTATCGTCTGAACGGACGCGATTACGATGTTGGTCTTCATGCGATGACCAACTACACCGAGAAAGGTGCGAAACGGGGGCCACTGGCAAGATTGCTCAAACAGCTTCGTTTCCGCTGGGATGATTTACAGCTCGCGCAGCAACGTGGTTCCAGCATCGCGTTTCCGGGGGTTGAACTCGAATTCAATAACGATATTCAGTTCTTCCAAAGCCAAATCGATGCGAAGTTCCCTCATCAACGAGATGCGTTTCGAAAGCTTCTTGAACGACTCGCCGACTACGATGATTTGCAACAAGAGCACTTCGAATGTTCAACGCGTGAAGTTCTCGATGAGATCTTTTCTGATCCACTGTTGATTGAAATGCTCTTGTGTCCCTTGATGTGGTACGGAAACGCCCGTGAGCATGACATGGACTGGGGGCAGTTCTGCATCATGTTTCGAAGTATCTTTCTCGAAGGGTTCGCAAGACCGTTTAAAGGGGTGCGGCTTATCCTCAAGAACCTTGTTCGTAGGTTCCGTGAACTAGGTGGAAAACTGAAACTTCGAAGCGGCGTTTCGAAGATCCATGTCGATGGTGAACATGCCGTTGGGGTGGAATTAGAAGACGGGCAAACGCTTACCGCAAAGCGCATCTTGTCGAGTGCTGGAGCAATTGAGACACTTCGATTGTGCGATCACCTTTCCGAGGAGCAAGCGAGCACTGCTGGGCAGATGTCCTTTATCGAGTCGATCTCCGTGCTTGATTGCCAGCCCGCGAAACTTGGATTCGACAAGACCATCGTCTTTTTCAACGACTCGAACAGTTTTCATTGGGAGCGATGTCGCGAGCAATTATGCGACGTGAGGACCGGCGTTATCTGCTCACCAAACAATTACGAATACGCTAGCGAGTTTGGGAATCTCGATGCAGGATTCATTCGTTTGACCACCATCGCAGATCCTGATCGATGGAACAAACTCGACGAAGTAGAGTATCAGAAGCAGAAATATCGTTGGTATGATGCGTCGGTTGCTTCCAGCGTCCGGTTTATCCCGGACTTCCGCCGCCATGTCATCGAGACCGACGTCTTTACGCCGAAGACCATCCGTCGTTTTACTTCTCATGACAACGGTGCGGTCTATGGTGCACCTGAGAAGAAGCTTGATGGCACCACGCATTTGAAGAACCTATTTCTCTGCGGAACCGATCAAGGGTTCGTAGGAATTGTCGGAGCGATCGTCAGCGGGATCTCGATGGCCAACCGCCATTGCTTGATGCAGTCGTAGTCGGTTGGGACGCTGTGGTTCTTTTGAAACACAGAGTCACAGAGGCACAGAGAAGTTATTTTAGGTAGCCACCGTCGCCAGACGGTCGGACATCGCAGGTAGCCACCGTTGCCAGACGGTCGGGAATTGCAGGTAGCCACCGTCGCCAGACGGTCGGTCAGCATTCGGTCTGGTCTCTCCGTGACCTCTGTGCCTCCGTGTTTCCAAAGTCCGCGCAAGAAGGGCGCCCGTTCTGTGACTCTTCTTTGAAACACAGAGTCGCAGAGACACAGAGAAGGCTCCGTGACCTCCGTGTTTCTATGTCTTCTCCGTTCCCGGTGGTTTATCGCTAGCTGGGTGCTGTTGGCATAAAGTTTCTAAATCGGGAACCGGTTCCACCCCATTCCGTGTTCTTAGTTATGCAAGGATGCACAATCGTTTTAATCCGAAGGATCGGACTTTTTGAGTTTCTTTTATTGGGGTTTTTGTAATGGCTAGTTCATTTTTCTCGTTGAAGAGCTTTCGATGGGTTGCATTCCTGGCACTTCTAGGTGCAAGTTTCGCAGGAGCGACAGCGAAGGCTGGGGTCGTCAGCATCGATTTGACCGGTTACACAGAAGATAACGGAGGAGCCACAGTAGGTGGGTTCCGGCAGATCAGTCCGTTTGTGGCGAGTCCGACACGCCTGATGATATTCAATCAATACAACTCAAGCGGTGTGTATACGGGGTTATCCGTGGCAGGTGGAAGTGGTAGTTACGGCTTTGCAAGCACAGGTAGCTCAGGTTCGGATACTCCTTTGAAGTTTGGATCCGGGGCGACCATTGACGGATCGGTTTTCTATGCACAAACTTTCTCCACGACCGTATTCAGTAACCCCATACGTGGTGCCGTAGGGGACTTTGGCCCGAGTTCGTATATCGGGTTCAGGACGGACGCCGGACAATTTGGTTACGTCGAAGTCACTTGGGCGGCATCTACGAGCACTTTTCGTATAATCAGCGCTGCATACGAATCTGACGTTGGTGTAGCAATTCAGACGCCAAGTGCCCCGGTTCCAGAACCAGCGAGCGCGATGATCGCATCGCTGTTTTTGGGTGGTGCTGCATTCAAGCGATGGCGCGCAAAGCGAGCCTAGTTAGCTAAAGACGGTTTCGTTGCTAAGGCTCTGTGTTTCCATGTTTGCGCGGTCGGTTAGAAACACAGAGTCACAGAGACACAGAGAAATCTTTTAGGTAGCCGCCGTCGCCAGACGGTTGGGAAGCATTCGGTATGGTCTCTCCGTGACCTCTGTGCCTCCGTGTTTCCAAGTCCGCGCAAGAAGGGCGCTTGTTCTGTGGTTCTTTTTTGAAACACAGAGTCACAGAGACACAGAGAAGGCATTTAGGTAGCCACCGTCGCCAGACGGTCGGGCATCTCAGGTAGCCACCGTTGCCAGACGGTTGGGAAGCATTCGGTCTGGTCTCTCCGTGACCTCTGTGCCTCTGTGTTTCCAAAGTCCG